>CAMYOI010000066.1 GCA_947259955.1 uncultured Gammaproteobacteria bacterium | reverse complement strand
GAATACGAGCGCCGAAATCGCAATGAAAAGACCAGGGCTCCGGCGAATGCTTATCTCCGATGCGATGAGACCGTAGATTGCGATCAGTACGAACCAGCCGGCTTCGCCATAGTGCGTGTACAAGGCGAACATCGCGGCAAAAAGCACGGCCGCGATGACGGCCAGGGTGGTGTCGACGGGCTCGAAATCCGTATTTATCGGGCGCTTTCGTATTCGGGTCACGTCATGTTCGATGGCTGCGCGGGACGTATGATTTTGGCGGTTCTGTAAAGCAAATCACACGTTCCGTGCATTTTTGTGCTATAGAATAATTCGTGTCTTGAGTTGAGGTGAAGAACTGATGAGTAGATTGATCCCACTTCTGCTTGGTTTGTTTTTAATAGTGCCTGTTTCGGCACAAACAATCAAAAAGTGCCAGGATGCCAACGGCAAGTGGCACTACGGTGACCATGCGGCGTTCGAATGCGAACAGTCGTCCAGGATCACGGAAATCGATGAAGAAGGGCGGCAAGTAGGCGAAGTCGAAGCCCCGCCGACTCAGGAGGAGCTCGATGCCAAACTCCACGCGGAGAGACAGCTATCCGAGCAGGAAAACACCGATGCAAATCAAAAGCGACTGGATCAGAGATTATTGATCACTTATGAGAATCCCGAGAGTATCTTGCTGACCCGTGACGCGCTGCTGGCCGCAATAGACAGCGCGGTCGACGCGGACCGGGATTTGAGAGACCAGCTGACCGATGAACTGCGCAGGATCGAAGCCAGTGGAGGCCCGAATGCCGCGGAAAATGCGGCGTCTGTCAAGCAGCAGATCGCGGACTTCGACGAGGCTATACAGGCTCGGCTGGCGACAAAGGAAATTGCCAAGAACCGCTACGAGATGGAGCACCGGCGCTACAAGGAACTGACCGGGGATTGATCCGCCGCGATGTCCGGAGCGGGTGCGATCGAAGTCAGCAGCGGCGCACAATAAGGTATTTTTATCTTTGGTATCGCAATTCTAATTAGTTTTCTGGGTCAACACCTTATACTCTGCCATCTCCCTAGCCCGCATTGCTCAACTTGGGGTTCATTCGATCTATGGCACCGGCTATGAAACCTACTCCAGCCCGGCGTTCATCGACACCTGTCCTGCGCCATCGCTCGGGATCCTGGTGATAAATGCCGGCTAGGAGTCTGTTTGATCAGGCCCTACCCACTTGGCCGTTTGAGCGGTTGTACCAGCATCGTGGGAGCACTCGACTGATCCGGTCGCCGGGGGGTGATCAGCGATGCTAAGCATCATTTAGGCGATCGGTATCATCTACAAGTAATGACAGCTACTACAAAACGACAGCTAACGGAGAATCAGTATGCCAACCTATGTGCGCACCGAGAAATGTGATGGATGTAAAGGACAGGACGAGACCGCTTGTATGTATATTTGTCCACACGACCTGATGCGGCTCGACAAAGATGGCTCCGAAACCGGCCACGCCATGAAGGCCTATAACCAGGAGCCGGAGCAGTGCTGGGAGTGCTACAGCTGTGTGAAGATTTGTCCGCAGCAGGCCATAGAGTGCAGGCACTACGCGGACGTGGTTCCGCTTGGCGCACAGGTACAGCCGCTGAGAGGTTCGGAATCCATTATGTGGACGATTAAGTTCCGCAACGGCAACCTTAAGCGGTTCAAGTTTCCAACTCGTACAACCCCTGAGGGTTCGGCGGATCCGTATAAGGACAAACCCTCCATCGATATGGCAGAGATCACGGAACACGGCAGCTTGTTCACCAAGGCTACACACTCCTGCGACATGAGCCAGTTCTGTCATAGCTAGAAGGAACTGACCGTCGGGACGTGACAGGACTTCCTGTTAACTCGCGGCATGTAAAGAGATACAACGAAAGGGGAATTACAAGATGTCAGAGAACGAATTTGGAAATCCGGAAGTCGTCGAGGAAGACTTAGACATTCTCATTATCGGCGGCGGTATGGCGGCCTGCGGCGCCGCGTTTGAAATATCTCGCTGGATCGAGGGCACGGACCTCAAGGTGAAGCTGGTAGACAAAGCCGCACTAGACCGATCAGGCGCCGTCGCTCAGGGCCTGTCGGCCATCAATACTTATTTGGGCGATAACGATCCCGCGGATTACGTACGCTACGTTCGGGGTGACCTGATGGGCATCGTCAGGGAAGACCTCGTCTATGACGTCGGCCGGCATGTCGATGACTCCGTGCACAATTTCGAGGAATGGGGCCTGCCCATCTGGAAGCAAAAAGGTGACGAAGGCAAGAAACTGACCGAAGGTGGAAAGCCGGTCCGATCGGGTCGATGGCAGATCATGATCAACGGTGAATCCTACAAGTGGATTGTCGCGGAAGCGGCGAAAAAAGCGCTCGGCATTGACCGGATACAGGAACGGGTGTTCATCGTACGCTTGATCACGGACAAGAATGATCCAAGCCGCGTGGCGGCGGCGGCCGGTTTTTCGGTGCGCGAGAACAAGGTATACATCTACAAGTTCAAGTGCTGCTTGTTGGTGTGCGGCGGAGCGGTCAACGTGTTCCGGCCGCGATCTGTCGGCGAGGGCACGGGTCGTGCCTGGTTCCCGGTATGGAATGCGGGCTCGACTTACGCGATGGCGGCGGAGTGCGGAGCAACTCTGACCCTGATGGAAAACCGCTTCGTCCCCGCCCGCTTCAAGGACGGCTACGGTCCGGTTGGCGCCTGGTTCCTGCTGTTCAAGGCCAAGGCGATGAACGCATTCGGCGAAGACTACCAGGAAAAGAATTTTCACATACTCAAGGACAACAAGTACGACGCCTATGCCAGCGGGCCGAAGATGGGCACCTGTCTGCGGAATCACCTGATGATGAAGGAGATGCGCGAGGGCCGGGGTCCGATCCTGATGGATACGCCCACCGCTATGGCCAAGCTCGCGGAAAACATGACGCCGAAGGAGGTCAAGCATCTCGAAGCAGAGGCGTGGGAAGATTTCCTCGATATGACCATCAGCCAGTGCGGCGTCTGGGCCGGTGAGAATATCGAACCCGACAAGGAAATGTCCGAGCTGATGCCGACCGAGCCTTATCTACTGGGTTCCCACGCCGGCTGCGCCGGCATCTGGGTTTCCGGACCGGATGATCTGCCAGGGACGCCGGATCGCTATCACTGGGGTTACAATCGGATGACCACGGTGAAAGGGCTGTTCACGGCGGGTGATGGTGTCGGTGCTTCGGGCCACAAATTTTCTTCGGGTTCCCACGCCGAGGGCCGCATTGCCGCAAAGGCCATGGTCAAGTTTGCCATGGACAACAAGGACTGGACCCCGGAACCCGCGAGGTCCAGTGAAGAACTGGTGGAGGAAATCTACCGGCCCGTGCGGACATTTCTCGAACACAAGGACTACACCACGGCGATCGACGTCAATCCGAACTATATAACCCCACAAATGTATCAGCTCAGATTACAGAAAATCATGGATGAGTACGTGGCGGGAGTCAGTACGCAATACCAGACCAATGCGAAGATGCTCGAGCTCGCCGAGCGCAAGCTCAAAATGTTGTGGGAAGACGGCCCGAAAATGAGGGCAAAGGATCTGCACGAGTTGCTGCGCGCCTGGGAGAACTACCACCGTATGATAGCGGCCACGGCTCACATGAAGCACATCCAGTTCCGTGAGGAGACCCGTTATCCGGGCTACTACTATCGAATGGACTACCTGGACATAAACGACGATGATTGGAAGTGTTTCGTCAATTCGAAATATGACCGCGATACGGCCGAGTGGACGCTGTGGAAGGAGAGTTATTCGCAGATGATCAAGCCGGCGGATGATGAACCGCAGGGCATGCACCGACCCCGCTGCCATTAGCTCGCTAGTGCTTCGCGAATGCGCCTTGAATTCGGATGCTTGTCGCTTCGCTGAATGTCACAGAATTTACGACGGGGTACACTAGCGGGGCGAGAGAACCCGGGGGCGATTGGACGAGGTCCGCAATACGGGGTAGATACAAAAACAGCCCGGCCGCCCCGGGGGAATTCGCGGGCTAGTGGCGGATGCATAGTGAAATGGCAGACAAAGACGGCATTCAAACCCAGGGCGGGCCCTACGGGAGCCCAATCGAACCGGTCGAACTGGATCTGGATTCGGTGTTCCAGTTCCGATGCCACAAAGACATCGCCTGCTTCAATGCGTGCTGCAACAACATAGATATAACGCTCACCCCTTACGACGTAATCAGACTGAAACGGCGGCTTGGGCTGTCCTCCAGCGAATTCGTGGCCACATACACCGTGCCGTTTGCGATGGATCACCACGATATGCCCGGTCTCAAGATGGCGACGAAGCCTAAAACCACGCAGTGCGTATTTCTAAACGAGGACGGTTGCGGCATATACGAAGATCGCCCTATCGCCTGCCGCTACTATGCATTGGGATCGATGGGAGTGCGAAAAAAGGCTGCCTCTGACGTGGAGGACATATTCTTTGTCGTGAGAGAGGAACATTGTCTGGGCCACCAGGAACCAGATCGTCAAACGGTAGCGCAGTACAGGCAGCAGCAGGGGTGTGAAGAGTACGATCAGGCAAACAGAACCTGGCGGGAGATCATTCTTAAAAAGCGATCCGGTGGACCCGCTATAGGAGCCCCGTCGGAGCGCAGTCTGCAGCTGTTCGATATGTGCAGCTACGACATGGACAGCTTCCGGGAGTTTATTCAGACGGAAGGTTTCGAAGAAGTCTTCGATATCAGCGATAATGACAAAAAGACGATGATCGAGGACGAGGATAAACTATTGCAGTTTGCTCTCCGCTTCATGAAACAGGTTCTTTACGGCGAACGGTCAATTCCGGTCAGGCAAGGGGCGAAGCAATCCCGGCTGCGGCGGCACCGGGCAGGAAGTTGACGGGGGAAAAACGTGTCGGCAAATTATCAACTTCGCCTGAAACTACGTAACCGCTTCCTCAATCTGGTGCAGAGACGGTTGAGCAAGATGGGTGTCGCCATGACCGCGGATTGCGAGGGGCATATGGACAAAATGATATCGATCGGGTTGTCCAGGCTGGAGCACCAGCGCGCGCTCGAAAAGGAGGATGTCATCATGGTAACAGAGGCGACCATGTTCAGAATAATGAAGGACCTCTATGAGCGGGCGCAGGCGTTGGACACTTTTCCGATGGTCGACGCCAGGGTCTTCGAGGATACGAAGAAGAAACTTTCGCCGTTGTGGCCGTTTTTTTAGCCCTCCGCCCTCGATTTAAACAGTGATGGCGGATTCCCGGGATACGATCTACATCGTCGATGCCAGTATCTACGTTTTTCGGGCCTGGTTTTCCCTGCCGGATACGCTGACCGGCACCGACGGCACTCCGGTCAATGCCGTATATGGATTCATAAGATTCGTCACGGAGCTCCTGGAGCAAACTCGCCCGTCCCACGTGTTCTTCGCATTCGACGGAAGCCTTACCAGCTCTTTTCGGAATGAACTCTATGCGGACTACAAGGCAAACCGTGAATCCGCTCCCCCGGAACTGAAGAAACAGTTCGAACTTTGCCGGTCCCTGATTACGGCGTTGGGCATGCTGCAGCTGGCCCACGATCGATTCGAAGCGGATGATTTGATCGCCACGGTGGCTCGAAACATGCGGGAGCACGGTTTCAAGAACGTTATAGTCACTTCCGATAAGGACCTGGCCCAGATCATCGGGACGGAGGATTTATGGTGGAATTTCACGAAAAAAGAGCGGCTCTCCGCTGAAGGAGTGCACGAGCGGTTCGGAGTGTGGCCCCATCAGATTACCGACTATCTGGCCCTGGTGGGGGACAGCGTAGACAATATTCCCGGGGTGCCCGGGGTCGGCGCCAAAAGCGCTGGCAGGCTGCTCCGGTTGTACCCGAATCTGGACAAGCTCTATGACAACATTGCCCATGTATCCCAACTCGCCATAAGAGGGGCCGGCAGGATCGCGTCCAACCTGAAACAGCACCAGGAGCAGGCGTTCCTGGCGCGGGAACTCGCCAAGCTGGTTACCGATGTACCATTGAATCGCGGTATCAGCGATTTCGAAATCACGCCTCCCGACAACGCCGAACTGGAACGTTTGACGAATTTGATTGGACGCGGCGACGGCTACGTCGAGCGCATCCGGGAAGTGCTGCGTAGCTGAGCAGGCCAGCGCGCGGACGAGTCGACGACCGGGTTCGATATGCGGGCTTTTGTGAAAGCGATATAATGTACTGAAGGTTAACGGTCCAGGCACCCATGTACGCGTCATTCTTTGGCTTATCCGAAGTGCCGTTTTCGATTGCACCGGATCCCCGTTATTTGTATATGAGCAAACGCCATCGCGAGGCGATGGCGCATCTGGTATACGGGATCAACGAAGGCGGCGGATTCGTGCAGCTGACCGGCGAGGTCGGCAGCGGGAAGACCACGCTGTGCCGTTGTCTACTCATGCAGCTGCCTGAAAACGTCGATGTAGCACTGATCCTGAATCCTCTGATCAGCGAGGCGGAACTGCTGGCCACGCTGTGTGACGAAATTGGGATCGAGTTTCCACCGGATGCTACAGCGACGAAACTTCTCAAGGTCTTGAACCAGCACCTCCTCGCAAACTACGCCGAGGGCAGAAGAACAGTGCTGGTCATCGACGAGGCGCAATTGTTGACGCGCAGCGTGCTCGAGCAGGTCAGGATACTTACTAATCTGGAAACGACCAGGCAAAAGTTGTTGCAAGTGATACTGATCGGACAACCGGAGCTGTCGGAGATACTTGGCCGGGAGGATCTGAAGCAGCTCTCACAGCGCATCACCGCGCGCTATCATCTGGAACCCCTGAACCTCAATGATACACGGGAGTATGTCAAATACAGGCTGGCTGTCGCCGGCTGCGAGCGGCGTGTGTTCAGCAGCATGGCTTTGCGCCGCGTATACCAACATTCGGCCGGAGTGCCGAGGCTGATCAATGTCATATCCGATCGTGCTCTGCTGGGCGCCTACACCAGAAATGAGAAAAATGTCTCTGGGGCGGTCGTGCGCAAGGCTGCTCGGGAAGTATTGGGTGAGTCGCTTCGCCGTCGCACCGGCAAATGGTGGGCGCCGGCTATTGCCGTGGTGATGGTTCTGGGAGTGTTGTTCGTGTTTCCCAACACACGCGCAGGCATTTTCGATGCGGGCAGGCAACTTCATTCCCTGTATGCCCAGACCATAGAATCGGCTCGTCACTCTTTTCGATCGTTGATGGAGGACAGCAGTAAAACGGATACAATCCGGCCCCGGGTTGTGCCCAAGATCGGCCTGAATGAGGGCACAGGGAACGTCGGCGCAGCCGTAACGGTCGGAAGCGCGGGAATATAGCCGTGTCCTACATACTCGATGCGCTGAAAAAATCTGAAAAAGAGCGATCCCTGGGTAGCGTGCCGACGCTCGGGGCTGCTGAACATTTTCAGGAGCGTAGCGTCCCTTTGCGCTGGTTCTTGCTGACTGTCATATGCCTGATGGTGGCGATTCTGTCGGGAGGCGCCTGGATGCTTTGGTCATCCAGGCCCGGGCCGGGGCCCGTCGACGGGTCCGACGCGGCAACGGTCCCGTCCGCCGAGGAGACGCAAACTCGGAGCACATCCGCGGGTGAAGCAACCGTTGTTCCGGCAGATCCCGTGCCGATCGCAAAGGTCGATGATTCGATCAGAGCCCGCATTCCGGAAGTCGAGATCAATGTCTTGTCGTATTCCGAAGACGTGTCCAAGCGATTTGTAATGATAGGGCAGAATATATTCAAGGAAGGTGAAGAAGTCGTGGAAGGCTTGGTAATATCGGAGATTCGAAACACTGACGTGATATTCGGTTTCGACGGCATCAAGTTCATAATGGAACCCTGAACCGCGAACTTATTCCATTCATCGACGACACCGTCAAATCGGTGGAAGAAGTTTCAATGACCAGCGTGAACGGAACAAATCTGAAGCGTGAATTGACGCGACTATAGAGAGTAGTTATCAATGCCAATCTATGAATTTTATTGCCAGGACTGCCACACCATCTATAATTTTTATTCCGCGCATATCAATACCGATAAAACGCCGGCCTGCCCGAACCAGGAATGCGAAAATCGGGGTCTGGAGCGCCAGGTGTCGCTGTTTTCCATATCCAAAGGGCGTTCCGAGAACGACGCTGAGGAGGACGGACTGGCGGGCATCGACGAAGGCAAGCTCGAGCAGGCCATGATGTCTCTCGCCGGGGAAGTAGACAACCTGGATGAGGACGATCCGAAACAGGCCGCGGCTATGATGCGCAAGCTTTTCGATTCCACCGGAATGAAACTGGGTGACAGTCTCGAGGAAGCAATGTCGAGAATGGAAGCAGGTGAAGATCCGGACAAGATCGAACAGGAGATGGGTGACATTCTGGAGGAAGAAAATCCGTTTTCGACAAAGCCCAGGAAGATGCTCAACGACTTCCGCAGGAAATACCTGCCGCCCAAAGTCGACGAGCGGTTATACGAGCTTTAACCTTCGTATTGCTAGTTCATCATTACCTGTGAGCGCCTCGCCACCTGTGGTTGCCGCATGCGCGAGTACATGATCCATGCAAGCATATAAACGATGGTGGCCAAGAGTAGGGTATTCTGAATACCGTAAAATATCGAGACCAGGACGCTGGCCAGCCCGCCAACCACGGTAAACAACCCGTTGAATGCCCATGCCCATGCCACCACGCCGTTGGCCTGCCCGGACACGGCAATTATGCCTAGAGGAAAAGGCATTCCCAGGAAAAAGGTGAGGGGCAGGATGATGGCGATGGATGCCGTTATCCGGACCCAAGTTTCGGCCGTCAGCAGACTGCTGAATACCGCGTCGTAAGTGATCAGGAAAGCGCAGGAGTACGCCATTATGCCCAGGAACGGCACGGACCAGAGCTTTTGAGGAGACAGCCTGAACGAATGCGAAAACAAACTGCCGAGTCCGGCGCCGAGGAGGAACGTAAACACCACCGTAGTATAGGTGTAGAGCGGGTAGCCGATCAGTTTCATGAAGGTCTGAATGAAAATGAGTTCGTAGATGATGAATCCGGCGCCGAGACAGGAAAAATAGGTAACGAAGCTGCCCTTCCGGTCCCACTTCGATTTGCCGACATCCGAATAGAGCAGCGGTACGAACAGAAATACCAGTGACAGCGTCAAGGCAGTCCCTCCACTGACAAAAAAGTGGATGACATCGGTGGGGATGCCCGACTGAAGTCTCGAGTTCAGCAGTTTAGACACCGATTTGCTCATGTAGTTATCCGGATCGGTATCGACCCGTCGCATTTTTTTTCTAATGAAATTGAAATATGGCTGATCGTCTGTGGCGGGCGCGACCCGGTAGTCGATGCTGTTGACCATCTCCGGGGGCAGATCACCGCTGTAGAAGTCGTCGCTGAGAAAACTCTTGCCGAACCGGGCCGGTTTCTCGATGAGCTTGATTTTCATGTACTGCCTGGATTCGAGGATCTCCTCCTCGGTCCAAGGGGACATCTTGATCAGCAGCGTTGGCAGATTGTCCTGGTATCCCTGGACCTCGAACACCAGCACGTGCTCCCTGAAATTATCCCGGCCCATTTGTTTCCATGCCAGTGCCGCCGTAGTGATCATCCGAGGGTAGACATGGTGGTTGATATGCAGGATCCCGTCGTCCGCCAGGTGTTCGAAAAACTCCCGGTACGCGTCGGCGGTTTGCAGGTAGTTCGAGGCCATGGCGCCCGATCCGGCGGCGATGCTGGAACTGGTGTGGTTGCTCATGATCTGGATGATGTCGTACTTATTGGGCGTGGAGCGCAGGAATGTCCGACCCTCGCCCTTGACGTTGGTTACGTTGGGGTGATTGAAAATGCCGCCAATGTACTCGTCGTACCTGTCCTTGCCGAGGTTGACCACACTGCCAACGAGTTCTATACCGTCTACTTTGGAGGCGCCATAGGTCAGCGCCGCCTTGATTTCCTGGCCGCCTGCGCTCCCGATTACCAGTACCTTCTGGTCCGTGTCTCTTTTCAGATAATGTGAGATGGGTACCATCCTCCCCCAAAAGTGCTTGTGTGCCTCTCCTGGGAGAACCGCCCTCAGTTTGTCGAAGTCGCCGTCGAACCTGTAGAAGTAGCTGGTCTGGGTTCCGCCGTCGTAGGCGATCCACTTGATTCCAGGGGCATAATCGATCACATCGATGCGGGAGATGGGATCCCATAACGTCACTTCGGTATTTTTTTCGACGTTCTTTATCTTCCTTTTATCCATGTGGAAAGTGAAATCCAAGTAACCATCCGACTTCAAAAAGGGAGTCGCAACCGCGGCAACGGCAAAGCAGCAGGCCAGAACGAGTTTGATCCTGGATGTCGCGAACAGCAAGGCAGCCACGGCTCCGAGACCCGCAGAAACGAATATAAGGCCGGCGGGGCCGATCCTGGGCAACAGGGGTATGAGTATTACCGAACCAATCGCCGCCCCCAGCAGGTCCCAGAAATATAATTTCTGTATGTGCTTGTCGTGCAGTGTGAAAATCGTGGTGAGAATGACACCGCAAATAAAAAACGGGATCGCCAGTGAAATGTAGATGATGACGAAGCTGATCGTGCTGTTGACAGGCGCACTACTGAAATTGTCGAAATCGAAGGTTACGACGTTCAAAATAGGGTACAGCATCAGCGTGAACACACAGAAACCCACGCACAGACGAAACAGGCGTTCAGATGCATGATAAACTGTGACGGCAGGGCGTATCGAGGTGTATACGCCGGCCAGCCCGAACGCGAGCATCGCCATGGTAATGACCATGTAGGCGAAATTCGGATACCACAGGACGTCCAGCACCCTGATCAGGGTGAGTTCCAGAAGAAGCGTAGTCAGGGTGATCAGGAACAGGCCCGCGAAAGTCTGTCGCAAGGAACTATTCCGTTCTATCATGACACTAAGTAATTGAAAAACAAGAAAAAATAAGTCGCCGTTGGGTTTCGTGATCAGGCCGCTGAGGCGCGGACGGTGGCGGATTCTAACAGAATTAGGAAAATACAGTCGAGGCGACGATGCCTCACGACAGGGCCGGGAATCAACCGTGTTCCCGGATTGAGATCTCGTGATCTTATTTCTATCTGGTGATCTTGCTATCTGGTGATCTTGATAGTGTCCAGGATACTAAACAGTGACATGATCAGCGGTATACCGATCAGATGGGGAACCCACCTCTTTACGCTGGAAGTCTCCACCAGGGCAACATGATAACTGGGATGGTCGTTCTCGGAGAGGAGTTTCTCGATCAAAGGAGCATCGCTGCGTTTGACTACACCCACCGCGCGAATCTCTTCCGGTAAATCGTATTCGGCTTTTTCCAACTCAAAACCCCAACATGTGGTGTTAGCTCTACTACAGCTCCCCAATAATGTTACTACAAGCTTATGCCACTTGGGGAGATTTTTCAAAGTAAAATCATGGCAATAAAATGGTTTTATGAATCGCCCAATGGAATATTCAATCAGTGTTATCAATGACCGGATCGGGACTCGATCAGGGTTTCAATTTTTTCGATTCGATTTGCCAACCTGATCATCTGTGTGCGTTCGCGCAGCCACAGAACATCCTTGATTCGTCGAAGCGGCAGCAGGAGGCTATAGAGTATTCTGCGCAGGAAAGTATCCGTATCAAGCGATCTGCCATGCAGTACGTTCAACTCGTGCCGATACCATGCCAGGATCTTGTCGAACCGATAATCGTGATCGCCTGATTCCACCGATTCGATCTGCGAAAAAGGCCCGTTGTCTTTGTACAAAGCCGGTGAGTAATTCTCAAAAACGTATTCTTCCGGCTCGATCGCCCTGGGCCAGCAGGTAATACAATCAGGCCAGCACAGCGTTTTGTAGGATCGGGGCGGCAAAAAGAGCTCGGAATGGTGTCTGTGGGCGTAGTTGAAGTATGTGCTCCATTCGCAAACGCTCAACCGGCCGGAATACGGTGCAAAACGCTGTTTTGACTCATTTAGCAGGTCCTTGCGGATGATTTGCGGCATATGGGAAGCGTAGGAAAAATGAGCATAGCCGAGATACTTTAGAATCTGATAGGTGTTCTGTTGTCCCCGGTCGAAGGCGGTGTCGTCGAATATCCAGTCGCGCAGGTCATAGAAGTAGTACGAACGGTATTTATCGTTTTCCTTGAAGAATGCGAGGTCAACCGGCGCCATTGGACGGTAGTCGTCATCCGACATGATGAACTCATCGGTTGCCGGATGCCCGCTCAAAGAAGTTCTCAACAGATAGTCCCGGGCCTGATGGTCGAGACCGCTGCCGTCCGCGTCGATCAATGATTCGTCGAAAATAAAGTCAACCGGGAACATCTCCTGGACATAGGTGAATCGAGGTTGTGTACCGCGCGGAACCACAAGCACCACTTCATCAATAAATGGCATGTACCGGGCAACTGATGAAAGAGTGCCGCGGAGAATATCGGGTCGTTTGCTGAGATAGACGATCTGCATTTCACTACGCCTCCGTTTCTGGAGAACGTTGCTGCCGGCAACTGGTGTTTGCTATGGTGGTTGATTGTCGGGCACGGGAATTGGAGTACAATCAAAATGAATCTTATCAACAATCAATTATAAATACACAGATATAAATCGTGTGGGTCGCATGCCGTCGTCCGGGGAAGCATCGGGATCAATAAACGTATTGCTGAATGCGCGACCGCTGAATACGGTGTTTACCGGCGTGGCAAGATATGTGCGTACCCTGTATCAGCACATCAGTGGTTTGGAACTTGCGAAGATCAGCTATTTCTGCAACGGGCGGGTGACCCACATCATGCCCCGGCAGTCCCGGGACGCCATGAGCCGGCATTTTCCCGCGTGGGCCCGGGATATTGCCCGGGTGTCGCGCGTCGTCGTTGAGAACCTAGTCCTGGCAAGGCATTTCCGCGAAAACCGGTTCGACGTATACCACGAGACAGGACTGTTCCCGTTGACGACATCGGATTCCGTGCCCACGGTTTTTACCATTTACGATCTTTCGCTGATTACACATCCCGAATGTCACCCGCCGGACCGGGTGAGGCATTTCGAGCGCTATTTCTACGAGCGTCTGCCGGTGGTGGAGCACATCGTTACGATTTCCGAATTCATCCGGGGTGAAATAGTTGCAATGCTCGATGTGCCTCCCGAAAAAGTCACGGCTATTCCATTGGCCGGATCCAGTGTTTTCTACAAAAGGAAAGCGGAGGATGTGCGGCGTTATATCGATGCGAACGGAATGCCGCAGCGCTATGTTTTGACGGTTGGCACCCGGGAACCGCGAAAGAACCTTATTGGCCTGGTGCATGCATACGCCGAAATCAACACCGACATTCCACTGTTGTGCGTGGGGTGGTCAGGCTGGATGAACGAGGCTCTTCCGACCGAGATCGAACGCCTGAGACTGAAGGGCAAGGTAAAGCTTCTGGGGCACGTTGACGACGAAAGCCTCGCGCTCCTGTACAGTGGTGCACTGGCATCCGTGTACCCGAGTTTGTATGAAGGATTTGGTTTGCCGATTCTGGAGGCCATGGCATGTGAGTGCCCGGTCGTCTGCAGCGACTGTTCGAGCATGCCGGAGGTTGCGGGGGGTGCGGCGCATCTGATCGACCCCACGGATGAACAGGACATTGCCAGAGGTTTGTCGGAAATGATGAGTGACAGCACGCTGCGACAGTTTTGTATTGACAAAGGCAGGGACCGTGCCAGGCAGTTTTCCTGGGAGAACACGGCTCGAAGGACGGTTGAGGTGTTCCAGGGAGTGGCATCCCGGGGGGCAAGTTGAAAACGGCGTTGATCACCGGTGTGACGGGCCAGGCCGGGTTCTATCTTTCCTCGCTTTTGCTGGAAAAAGAATACCGCGTCGTGGGCACCACGCGCGACATCAGGATGGCGAATCGCCCGCTTAAAGCCGAGGTGGAACTGGTGTCTCTGGATCTGACGAACTACGAGCAGGTCATCGAACTGATCGACGAACTTCACCCGGATGAAATCTATCATTTCGCCGCACCGTCCTCCGTTGCACGTTCTTTCGGGGATCCCGTCAGAACATCGATCGGGATAATGGTTCCGACACTCAATATTCTTGAATCGATACGCACTTTGAGGGCTCGGATCCGCTTCCTCGATGCCGCGTCAATAGACATGTTTGGCGATTGCAGAGCACCCGCGGACGAAAGTACACCGCTCGACCCTCACAGTCCCTACGGGGTTGCCAAGACAACATCCTACCTGCAAACCAAGAATTATCGTGAGGCCTACGAACTGCATTCCTGCTCTGCGATTTTCTCCAATTTCGAGTCGCCGCTGCGCCGGGTCGGTTTCGTGACGGGAAAGATCGTGTCGACTGCCTGTCAGATCGCCAGGGGTGAGAAACTGAAACTGAAATTGGGCAATGTTGAGATTTTCAGGGATTGGGGATGGGCACCCGAGTACATGGAGGCGGCATGGCGCATGATGCAACTCGATGAGCCCCGGGACCTGGTCATTGCGACCGGAAAAAAGAGAAGCCTGCGGGATTTCCTGAGAGTTGCATTCGACAAGGTTAACCTGAACTACGAGGATCACATAACCTCCGATTCACATTTGCTGAGGCCGTATGACATTCAGAGTTCGGTAGGAAGCCCGGAGAACGCCAGCCGTGTCATCCAGTGGTCGGCCCGATATTCCCTCGAGGACCTGATCGGGGAGTGGATCGACGTGGAAATGACGAGAAGCCGCTCGCAACATCAATCCTGGAATAAGCTGTATTCCCTGCACAAGAAATAAAGATTGGGCGCTCTACTCAGGGCACCTTTGACAATCGGGGTTCAAGGCGCTTTAATCCGCGCCCGATTCCACTATAGAAATCCATGTCTGAATTGGAACTTGAAATCCTGCGGCGGCGAACATTCGCTATAATCTCTCACCCCGACGCCGGCAAGACCACGCTGACCGAGCGCCTTCTGGTCTACGGCGGCGCCATACAACTGGCTGGAACGGTGAAGGCGCGCAAGGCAAGCCGTCACGCGGCTTCCGACTGGATGGAACTGGAAAAGCAGCGCGGCATTTCCGTTACCTCTTCGGTAATGCAGTTCGAGTACAAGGATCACGTGGTCAATCTGCTGGATACCCCGGGACACGCTGATTTCTCGGAGGACACTTACCGCACGCTGACGGCCGTCGATTCCGCACTGATGGTCATCGATGCCGCCAAGGGTGTAGAGGAGAGGACCGTCAAACTCATGGAGGTTTGCCGACTTCGCGCTACTCCGATCATGAGCTTTGTCAATAAGCTGGATCGTGAAGGAAGGGAACCGATCGAGCTGATGGACGATATCGAGTCGGTCCTGCAAATCGACTGTGCCCCGATGACCTGGCCGATAGGCATGGGCTCCAGGTTTCGCGGCCTGTATCGCATCTACGACGATACCGTCCATTTATTCGCAGGTCGCGCAGGTAACCCGGATGATGATATGGCGATCGCGGGGCTCGACAATCCCGACCTGGAAGCCATCCTTGGCCAGGACGTTGATGATCTGAGGGAAGAGATGGAACTGGTGAAAGGCGCCAGCCACGAGTTCGATGTCGAGGAGTATATCGCCGGCCGTCAAACTCCGGTATTTTTCGGTTCCGCCCTTGGCGATCTCGGAGTAACCGATCTGCTCGACAAGTTCGTGGAATTTGCACCCCCGCCCCAGGCATTCGCCGCATCCGAGCGCAGTGTGGAGCCCGCGGAGTCGACGTTTTCGGGGTTCGTATTCAAGATCCAGGCAAACATGGATCCTGCGCACCATGATCGTGTGGCGTTTCTGCGGATCACCTCGGGTAAATTTTCCAAAGGTATGAAGATTCGGCATGTGCGTTTGGGCAGGGACATGGCCGTGCACAACGCAATGACCTTCATGGCGGCGCGTCGTGGACAGGCTGATGAGGCCTATGCCGGCGACATAATCGGGATCCCGAATCACGGCACAATTCGCATCGGCGACACCTTCAGCCAGGGCGAATCACTCAAGTTCAACGGCATACCCAATTTTGCACCCGAGTTGTTTCGCCGCGTAAACCTGCGTGATCCAATGCGGGCAAAAGCCCTGCAGAAGGGGCTCATTCAGCTTAGCGAAGAGGGGGCGACCCAATTGTTCCGGCCGCTGATCAACAATGACCTGATTCTGGGTGCGGTAGGCGTACTTCAGTTCGATGTCGTGGCCCACCGGCTGCGTCATGAATATGGCGTCGACTGCAGTTTTGAATCGATCCCGGTCGCTACGGCACGCTGGGTTACCAGTACGGATCCGGCAAAGGAAAGTGAGTTTCGTCACAAGGCGGAGGCAAACCTGGCGCTGGACGGCTCCGGTTGCCTGACATACATCGCCCCCAACCGGGTGAATCTGCAACTGGCCCAGGAGCGCTGGCCGGATCTCGATTTTCATACAACCAAGGAGATATAGCCTGGCCGGCGACACGTTGAAATCGGAGCCCCTCTCGGGATCAACTGATCGCTTCGAAACACTTGCCGCAAGGGCGATTCGCCTGCGCACCGAGGGCGTGCGCGGACGCTACGCCCCAAGCCCGACGGGTGCACAGCACCTGGGCAATATCCGAACGGCGCTCCTGGCCTGGATGCAGGCGAGGCTGCAAGGCGGCGTTTTCATCCTGCGGATGGAGGACCTGGATCTGCCCCGCGTCAAGCCCGGCAGCGCTGCCGGCATACTCGATGACCTGGAATGGATTGGGATCGACTGGGACGCGGGAGGCGGCATCGGCGGTGAATCATCACCTTACGTGCAATCCGAACGCGGCGAACTCTATGCGATGGCCCTGCGGGTGCTGGAACAGAAGGGCCTGGTGTTCGAGTGCACGTGCTCACGCAAAGACATCAGGCTGGCGGCCAGCGCGCCGCACGGTCATTCGCCCGTATATCCCGGCACCTGTCGAGAGGCCCGGCACGCGTCACGCGACCGGCCCCGCTCTTCGCGCTTCCGTATCCCGGATCGGACGATGAGCTTCGTAGACCGCGTTGCGGGAAGGATCAGCCAGGATATGCGGACGGAAGTCGGGGATTTCGTCCTCAAACGCAAAGACGGTCTCTTCGCATATCAACTCGCCGTAGTCGTGGACGACGCGCTAATGGGGATCTCTGACGTGGTGCGGGGCATTGATTTGATCGACTCTACTCCGAGGCAGATACTGTTATACGAGGCCCTGGATTTGCCGCCCCCCGACTTCTGGCACGTCCCGCTGATGCACAGCGATGAGGGAACGAGAATGTCCAAGCGCTTCGAATCGACCACGATCGAAGCTTACCGCGCAGGCGGCGGCGGAGCCCGTCAGCTTGTGGGTGAACTTGCGGCGTCGATCGGCTTGGTCGAGGCCGGAACACGGCTTTCGTCCCGCGATCTCCTGGCTGTGTACGATATCGACGAGTTTCGGCGGCGCTTGAAGGAGTTCACGAAATCATCGATGGCCCCCCCCCCACCCCATCCCTCTCCCGGAAGGAGAGGGGGATAAGGATTTCTGATTGGTCGATGGCCTCACCCTCGTGGAGCGAGGGCAACAAATATTCTAAACAAGCTGCTCGCTGCGGTAGAACGCGGTCAGGGATCGATACAAATAGTCGACGTCGTCGACCCCGCATGTTTCCCGGACCGAATGCATGCCAAACTGGGGTATGCCCACATCCAGCGTCTGCACGCCGACTTCTCCAGCCGTCAGGGGACCGATGGTGCTTCCGCAGGCCAGGTCCGTGCGGCTGATGAAGACCTGCAGGGGAATGTCGTTCTCCTGGCAAAGTTTTCGATAGATCGCGCTGGTCAGGCTGTTGGTGGCGTAGCGCTGGTTATAATTGATCTTGATGACGGGTCCCCTATTCAACAGCGGACCATGATTTTCATCGTGCCGGTCGGCATAGTTTGGGTGTATGCCATGTGAATTGTCCGCAGAAATCAGCATGGAACGGGTTATGGTCTGCTGGTAGCGCTCCCGTGAACCACACCACCGCTCCAGAACGGAGCGCAGGAAAGGGCCCTGTGCGCCTATCGCGGACTGACTGCCCACTTCCTCGTGGTCGTTGCAGACCAGCATCGAGGGTTGCTGCCCCGCACCGTCGATCAGGGAGCGCATTCCGATGAAGCAACTGAGCAGGTTGTCGAGTCTCGCGCTGGCCACGAACTCGTTCTTCATCCCGACAAGCCGCGGTGGCTGGGTGTCGTACAAGCACAGATCGAAATCCAGCACCGTTTCGGGTTTTGCAGCGGTTACCCCTGGCCTGATCCGGGTCAAGAGCATGTCACGGAGATCGGGTTTTTCGTCTTCGTCGCAGCAGAATAGTATCGCGGGCAGGTGATTTTGCGGGTTTACCGTACGGTTCTTGTTGGCGTCCCCGTCCAGGTGTATGGCCAGACTTGGAATGAATGCTACCGCTTCACCGAAATCCACCAGGGTATTGCCGATTTGTCTCGAACTATCCATATAGGTCACGTTCCCGGCGATGGACAGGTCGCGGTCGAACCAGGGATTCAGCAGGGCGCTGCCGTACACCTCCACGCCAAGCTGGAAGTATCCATTTTTGGACAGTTCGGGCCGTGGTTTCACCTTCAGACATGGACTGTCCGTGTGGGCCCCCACCATACGTATGCCCGCCTCGGCCGGGTCAGGCCCCGAATTCGAAAAGGCAACGATGGAGGAACCACCCCGGGTAACATAGCGGCGCTCGTCAGCCTTCGGTTTCCACGACTCCCGTTCCGACAGTTTCCGGAAACCCGCATCTTCCAGTTCAGACGCCATGTTGGCCACGGCGTGAAACGGGGTCGGCGAAGCCTCCAGGAAATCAAGCAACGAGGCCGCCAGGTTGGGGTTTTTCATCGCAATCGAGTGATATTCGAAGTGATCTAAACGCCTCATTGTAGCAGCACCCGTGTGGCGCCTCCCATTGATTAATCCTGCCCACGCACCCAAATAACAAGTGCGCATATCGCACCGAGACGGCCGGATCAGGATCAGCGTCGGCTCGTTCCTTGATGCTGATAAACTAGGCCACAGAATGACGAAATCGAAGCTGCCCACACCGTCCTCGCGCCAGGAAGTCGACAGATTCCTCGAAAAGGTGAGCAAGACTCCCGTGTCGAAGCCGCAAGGCGACCGCGGTCGCCTTATATTCGCCATGGATGCAACGGCCAGCCGACAACCGGCCTGGGACCGGGCATGTAAGATCCAGGGAGACATGTTTCTGGAGACAGACAAACTTGGCGGCCTGGAAGTCCAGCTGTGTTTCTATCGCGGATACGGGGAATTCAACTACAGCCCCTGGTATTCGAGCGGGTCTGATTTGCTGCAACGAATGTCTTCAGTTTTTTGCCTTGGCGGATTGACCCAGATATTCAAGGTCCTGAAGCACACGATCAGGGAAACCCGGGTGAAGAAGGTGCACGCTCTGGTGTTCGTCGGTGATTGCATGGAGGAAAACGTCGAGGCCTTGTGCGATCTCGCGGGTCGGCTGGGCGTTTTGAACGTTCCGGTCTTCCTGTTTCACGAGGGCGGCGACAGGAACGCTTCAAATGCGTTCTCGCAGATCGCCCGACTGAGCGGAGGGGCCTGCTGTCCTTTCGATGGCGGCAGTGCGTCACAGCTCAAGGAACTGTTGAGCGCGGTCGCGGTATATGCCGCGGGTGGACGGAAGGCGCTGAAGCACTACAGCAGGGACAAGCGTGGGCCGGTGGCGCTGTTGACCCGGCAACTAAAGTGAGCTGATCGATGGGACGTTTCATCCTGTTGTTTATCGCCGTGGTCCTGGCGGTGATATTCGTAAACTGGCTGCTAAAGGAAGATCCAAAGAAAGTTGCCCGCTACCTGCGCAGAGGCGGGCTCTGGTTTGCGGTCATCCTGATCATCCTGCTGGCGGCAACCGGGAGGTTGAACTGGGTGTTCGCCGCGATCGCCGCCACGTTGCCTTTCCTGGGTCGGCTTTTATCTGCTCTTCGTTACGTTCCGCTGTTGGGCCAGCTCTTCACCTACTATCAGAACGCCCAGGCCTCTTCGCAGGGTCACGGCGGCGCGGCCGCCTCCGGGCGAACTTCGCGAGTGCAGTCGCGTTTTCTGCTGATGACGCTCGACCACGACAGCGGAGACATGGACGGCGAGATCCTGTCGGGGGATTATGAAGGCAAAAAACTCTCCGACCTCGACCTGGGCCAGCTCAAGGAACTGCTCGACCGGTATCGCCAGCTCGATGAAGAATCCAGCGCGCTGCTGGAGGCCTATCTCGACCGCGTTCACGGCGACCAGTGGCGGGAGCCGGGTGCGGAGCGGGGCTCCGGTGCGGTGAGCAGCGGTCCGATGAGTGAACAGGAAGCGAGGGAGGTGCTGGGTGTGCCGGCGGATGCTTCGGAGGAGGAGATCACAAGCGCTCACCGAAGGCTCATGCAGAAGCTCCATCCGGATCGCGGCGGCTCGACCTATCTGGCCGCGAAGATAAACCAGGCCAAAGACACGCTGTTGAAGGGCTAGCCCGCTAGCCGGAAACGCGGCTGGAACGGGGCATGGTTAGGCGGTAGATAAGCGGAACGGAAAAGATGGTGAGTATCGTGGAGAAGCTCAAGCCCCATACGATTGAGGTCGCGACCGGCCCCCACAACAACGATTGGCCGCCCAGGCCGACCGCCAGGGAAAACAGGCCTGCGACGGTTGTCAGGGAAGTTATGATGATCGGGACTACCCTTCGACGCGCTGCGTAGATGGTTGCATGCACCAGGGACATGCCCAGCGCCAGGCGGTCGTTGGCCGCCGATATCAGTACGATCGCCGAATTGACCGCTATGCCCGCCAGGGCGACGACGCCGTACAGCGTAAAAAGGCTCAGTGACTTCTGGCTAATGAGCAGACCGAGGACGACGCCGGTAAATGCCATGGGCACCGTCGTCAGGATCATCAGGGGCTGATAGTAGCTCTTGAACTGCGTGCCAAGTATCAGATAGATCAGTCCGATGCCGAACAGGAACAATATGAATATCGAATCCAGGCTCTCCTGGATGTCATCGAGCTCTCCTGAAAGATCCAGATCTATGTCGGGATACTTGTCACGAAGCCCGGCCCACTGCGCAAGCACGTAGTCGTTTGCAAGGATGGTATCGATCTGCGTCTTGTCGATGTCGGCTTCCACGGTAATGGCACGCCTGAAGTTGTAATGCCGGATATTGGCGGGGCCTCGGACACGGTCAGCCTCCAGCAGGGTCCACATCGGGACCCCCCTGCCGTCTTCTGCGGGCAGCGTGTATCTCAGGAGGTCATCCGGCGACTGCAATCCGCCGTGGCTGGCGCGCACTCGGACTTCCAGTTCTTCGCCCTGGTCCTGCAAGGCCGCAACAACCTCCCCATCGACCAGTAAACGCACGGTGCGCGCGATGGTCTCCGGTGCGACCCCTGCGCGCCTGGCGGCATCGGTATCCACCCGCAGGATCATTTCACGCTGACCTGGCGGGGAGTCATCGGATATGTCCGAAATGAGGGGGTTTCTCATCATCGCAAGCTTGAGTTCGCCGCTCGCTGCCCGGATTTCCTCCATTCGCTCGCCGCGCACTTTGACCGAGATCGGTTTGGTAACCGGCGGCCCCCCGGCCAGGCGGAGTATCGTGATGCGCAAGGGCCCGGCAACCTTCTGCACATCTTCTCGCAGTGAATCGATGATGTCGTCGACCTCCCGCTGATCCCCGGTTTTCGCATTGAGGGATACCAGTATCTGACCGTAGTGATCACCGTAGAACGGAGTCGTCTCGGTGAAGAGCTGACCAGCGTACGCAACGATTGACCGTTCTTCATTCGGCTCCACGTGTTTACGAACCCGCTCCTCGACTCTGAGAATCGTACGCATGGTCGATTCGATCGGGGTGCCCGTGGGCATGTAAACATTGACGTAGAAAATCCGAATCGGATCGCTGGCAAAGAAGTCAAACCTGATTAAGCCGGTGGCGAGCGCGGCGGAAGCCGCGGCGAACAGGGAAAGCAGCAGTGCGAGCATCAGTACGGGACATCGCATGACCCTGATCAAGGTTTTGGTGTAAGTCAGACGCAGCCGGTGCAGAAACCTGACTCGTAAACGCTGTATGCGGGACGGCCGGTCGAAGCTGACCCTGGCGCCGATGACATGGGCGGGCAGCATCCAGAATGCCTCGATCAGGCTGATTGTCAACGCCACGGTCACCACCAGCGGTATGACCAGCATGAATTTTCCCAGAATTCCAGGCAGCAGCATCAGCGGAAGAAATGCCGAAATGGTTGTCAGTACAGCCGTTGTGACTGGAGACGAAACCTCCGACAGTGCCTGTAGTGCAGCCTGTAGCGCGTCCACGCCTCGCTGCAAACGGTAATAGATGGCCTCGACCACCACCACGGCGTCGTCGACGAGCATACCCAGACTGATGACGACACCCAGCAGTACGGACACGTTGAGAGTTTGATCCAGAGTGCGCAGAACCCAAAAGGACCCGGCAAGTATGAAAGGGATCCCGATGCTGGTGAGCAGCGCTATCCGACTGCCAAGGAACACCCAGGTCACGAATAGAACGAGTATCAGACCCAGCAGAGCGTTGGTTTGCATTACACGGATGGCGTTGCGGGTGGTCTCTGTCTGATCATCAGCCAGAACCAGGCGTACTCCCGAGTTCTTGAGCAGTTGGTTGCGCTCTTCGACGTATTCGCGGACCCGCTCCACGACCTCGAGTATGTTGGCACTGCCTTTTTTGGTGATCGCCAGCAGGACGCTCGGCTGGCCCTGATAACGAACGAGCTGTGTTGCTTCCGTCCGCCCGCGGCGGACCTCCGCCAGATCACCCAAGCGGATTTCACCCTGGCTGGTCGGAACGGGTAGCGACGCCAGATATTCGGGATCCCGGCTGGTTCCGATCAGTCGGATCAACCAGTTTTCATCGTTGATCCGAGCACTGCCCGCTGATACGTCTTGGTAGTGGCTGCTTACCGTATTGGCAAGTTGAATGGGGCTGAGTCCGACCCGGATCAGACTGACCGGGTCGAACAAGACCTGGAGTTCGGGCTGGGACAGCGCGGTGTCGAGGATGCGGTCCACACCCTTGAGGCGTTCGATATCTTTCTTGGCGATCTCCGCCTGAATCCTGAGCTGCTCGTCATCGGCCTGCGCGGTGACTACGACCGTGGCGGAGGGGAACGCGTTCGCCGAGGTCACCTCGAAAATGACCGGATCCTCCGTTTCGTTTGGAAGTTCGTCCAGCTTGTTCTGGATTTCACGACGCAGGTCGGCCACCCTCTTATCGAACACACGCTCGTCGATGTCTTCAAATCGAACCAGGATATTGGACACCGATTCGCGACTGTTGCTGGAAACGAATTTGATGTCGGACACGCTGCGGATCGCTTCTTCCAGTACATCTGTCACCCGCTGTTCGACGTCCGTGGCCGACGCCCCGGGAAAGATCGTGGTGATGTTGATCCAATTGAAGTTGATGGTGGGATCCTGCTGTCTCGGAATAACGATGTAGGAAATTGAACCGACCACGATGACCAGGACGAACAGCAGGTTGGCCAGCACGTGGTTCTGCAGGAATCGGGATAGCCTGGTATTCATTTAGGGGTAAAAAATCGATTCATCGGAAAGTAAGGGAAGGTCCAGTCAACACCGTTGATCGACCGGGTCTACTGTTCCAGTTCAATCCTGTCGCCGGATTGCAGGTTGTGGCGGCCGCTGGTGACAACGAGTGTTTCCGGCGAAACGTCCATTGCCGCCGGCCGCCCTTCCACGGCATTGGCCAGGTGCAGAAATCTGGCGTTTTGATCTTCCACGACGAATATTCCGAGTTTTCCATCGCGCTGCACGAGCAGGTCCGCAGGCAGGCCGGGGTTCCGTTCCGTCCATGTTACCCGACCGCTTGCGCCTACCGGTGCGGCGAGAGATTTGAAACGCAGCCGCACCTCGTGAGTTCGGGTGGTCCTGTCCACGATGGGACTGACCCTATCGACGGCGAGTTCGAGTCGAGTGCCGGAAAATTCGAGGAAAATGCGTGGCGCCGCCAGCAACGAGGCGACTTCGACCGGGAGCACCCAAGATGAGACTTCGACGTGGTCCAGGTCCTCAATGTCGAGCAGGGGTGTACCACTGCGAACGAATTCACCGATACCCACGTGGAGCTTGGTTACCGCGGCTCGAAACGGGCTCTTGATCGAACACCGACTGCGCTTCGTTATTGCCTGCTCAGTCAGGACCTCCCTGGATTCGACGTTGCGACACGTGCTTGCGATCGATGAGAGTGATGGTGCGGTTCAGCCGCTGTTGGGCCAGCTTCAACTGTGCCCGGGCGGCATTTGCCTCGGCCTGCGCCTGTTTTAACTGCAGTTCATAGTCCCGGCAGTCCAGGTGAACGAGGGTCGAGTCGGCGGGAACCTCATCGGCCGTCTGGGCCCGGATATCGACGACACGCGCCTCAATTTCGGCGCTGATCGTGGTGCTCTGCAGGCTGACGGCCTCGGCAGCCGCGGAGTATACGATGTCGATCTGCAGCTCGCTGAGCATTTTTGCGCTTATCAACTTGGGTTCGGCAATCACGTCCTGGCCGAACGCCAGAAATGCAATCGTGATCGCCCCAACAGCAGAACTAATAATGTTTTTCCGGTTCAAGATACTCCTCGGGCCAGTCATCGGTATCTGGTATCCATCTGTAGGTGTTGAAACTGACCCGGTCGCCGATGAAGACAAGCCCTTCGGCTTCCAGCAAACCGCGCTGCCGCCGATATCTGGCGCTTCCTTTGGGAAATGATATTTTCCCCTGAGCGTTGATCACCCTGTGCCATGGCAGTTCCAGTTCGTCGGGTGCACTGTGAAGCGCATATCCCACCAGCCGCGCGCGCCGCCCCAGTCCGGCAATCCGGGCAATCTGCCCATAGTTTGCCACCTTGCCGCAGGGTATTTGACCAATGACCTCCCAAATGCGCTCATAGGTGGAGGAATCTACTGCTTGAGCACGCATTTATCGTACAGATCCTTGAGACGCCCGTTGGTGTCGTACTTGGCTTTCAGTTCCCGATATGCGTCCTGGTTGTACAGTCGCCAGAATTGATCTCGTGGATAGTACGCATCCGAATACAGCGACTTGATTCCACCGAGCTCCACCACTTTTTCTTCCACTTTTCGATTGTAGAAACCTTCGGGCCGGATCTGTTGGCCAGAAACCACATCCCAGAATCCGAAATTGATGTAGCGTCGAGCGTGATCCATGGGGTAAAGAGGGTAGTCATTTCGCTTGTGGTACGCACCTATGGGACAGACCCAGACCGGACGAATTCCGATTTCTTCATCGAAAAATGTATAGAATTCGTGGGCGCGTTCGATGGGTATGTCGATATCCTGGATAACCGATTCGGTGTGAATCCCGCGCAATCGGTTGATTCGGCGGGTGAGTCCCCATTTTGCATTCCAGCGCATTATCTTCGTATAAAAGACGGAATTCAGCCGTTTACGACCAAACAGGGGCCGCAGCAGGCGGTTCTGAGCGCCCACGTTTTTAGAGCACCAGAACCAGTCGGTGTCCCATCTCCAGATATAGTCGTGAGCGGTGAGATAGTCGACTTCTTTCTCCCTGATCGACTTGTAGTAGATATGCTGGTGGGTGTAGTCACTGTTGTACGGAGCATCATCGATAAATACACCGCGGGTTGCATAGAATTCCCCCGGGGCGAACATGACCCCGTCCAGAAAATCTATATCTTCCTCGAATGACCTGTCCATATAATCGAAGAAAGTTCTCGTTTCCGTGTGTCGGACGTGCTCCAGTCTGACAAATGGCTTAATCGGTGTGATTTTCGCCTTCAACTTGAGCACGTAGCCGAGTGTTCCATAGGAGTTGGGCATGCCGAAAAACAGGTCGCGGTGCTCGTTGTTCGGTGTACAGGATGCAATGTCCCCGTTCCCCGTCAATACATCCATTTCCAGTATGGATTCATGGACCAGTCCGAACCTGAAGGAGGACGATTCAATCCCGACTCCGGATATCGCGCCGCCTATGGTAATGGATTTGAGCTGCGGCACCACGCACGGCATGCGGTCGTGCGCCAGAGTGGCATCGACAAGTCCTGCGTAGGGGGACATGGCTTCGACCTCGACGAAGTTTTGCGAGGTGTTAACGTCGAGAACGTTATCAAACGAGCGTACGTCGAGTGTAATGTGTGCGGTATTGGAACGATCTCGAAACAGGTTCGATGTGTCTTTGCCGAGGCGGATCTGATTTTTGGCGGCACGATATCGAGAGACGAGCGCGTCCCGTTTATCCTCGTAACTCAGCATTTAGCGGTTCCAGATGTTGGGTGAACAATTCTAACCCGCCGCGCGGATCCTGAATATTGGGCGCGCCAGGAGCCTGTCCGAGTATTCATTAGCCTAGGCCGTTCGGTTAAATTCGTGCAGGATCAAATTGCAGTATTAATTGATTTTTAGGAGTCTAAGGATATTCAACGCCTGGAATTGGCCGGTTTGGTAGTAAAAACTGGCGACGGGTGGGGCATCTGTTCTATAGTAAACATTACCCACCATCTCTGTTTGGTTCATCGAGGAATTTTCGTGCATCGTTTCAGTAAAACCCTGTTTGCATTGACGGCCCTGCTGGTTGCGGTCTCAGGCGTACATGCCAAGGTCATTCCTACCGATCCCGCTGAACTCATCGCGTCCCAGGACCAGGTCAGGGCGACAGAGTTGATCGTGCAGTTCCTGCGGCGCTACCACTATCGCAATCGCAAGCTGGACGACGCGATTTCAGAGATGATCATGGGAAAATATCTGGAGGCGATGGATCCCAATCGCAGCTACCTCATGGTTTCGGATTTGGAGGAGTTCCAGAAATACAAATACAGACTGGACGACGCGCTCAAGGACCTGAAGATCAATCCGGCATTCGAGATTTTCAAACGGCTGCGGCTTCGACTGGAACAGCGAGTAGCCTTTGCAATCGATCTGCTGGAACAGGATTTCGATTTTAACATAGCCGAGGAATTTACCCCTGATCGCAGTGAGGCCTCGTGGGCCCGAAACGAAGCCGAGCTCAATGAAATCTGGCGCAAGCGCGTAAAGAACGACGCGTTGAACCTGACCCTGGCCGGGCGGGATCCCGACCAGGTGGTTGATGTGCTGAGCAAGCGATATCAGCGCTTGGCCGATCGTATCGGCCAGTTTACGAGTGATGACGTCTATCAGATGTTCATCAACGCTTATACCGCAACGATAGAGCCGCACACGTCCTATTTTTCGAGGCGTGCATCCGACAATTTCAAGATTCGCATGAGCTTGTCGCTCGAGGGTATTGGAGCGGCACTCCAGACGGAGAACGAATACACCGTTGTGCGACGAGTTATACCTGGCGGACCCGCGGATCTGAACGGGCAGCTGGATACCGATGACAGGATAACCGGAGTCGGTCAGGGCGATGAACCCATCGTCGATGTAGTGGGTTGGCGACTGGGCGACGTGGTTGACCTGATACGCGGCCCAAAGGGGACCGTCGTGACGCTGGAGGTGTTACCCAAGAGCAACCCACCGGACGGCAGCTACAAGATAATAACGCTGGAGCGGAACGAGATTAAGCTGGAAGAACAGGCCGCACAGAAAGAGATCCTGAAAGCAAGTACGGATTATGGTTCGTTTACGATCGCGGTAATCAATATCCCGACTTTTTACACCGACTTCGAAGGCAGAGAGCGGGGCGACAAGGATTTCAGGAGCACAACGCGTGATGTCCGAAAAATATTGGATGAACTGCGGGGAAACAATATCGATGGAATCCTCGTCGATTTGCGCGGCAATGGCGGCGGGTCGCTGGCCGAAGCCACGGAACTGACCGGTTTGTTCATTCGCTCCGGTCCCGTGGTGCAGGTGCGGGATTCCTCGGGTAGAATCAGAATCAACAACGACCCGGATCCAGGGATCGTTTACGACGGGCCCCTTGCGGTAATGGTGGATCGGAACAGCGCTTCGGCATCGGAGATCTTTGCGGGCGCGATGCAGGACTATAACCGCGCGGTGATAATCGGTGAACCGACATTCGGAAAGGGAACGGTTCAGCGTCTTGTCGATTTGAGCAGATTCGCCAAGTTCCAGGCGGAAAATCTGGGGCAGCTGAAGTTTACGATCGCGCAATTCTTCCGCATCAACGGTGAGAGCACGCAGCATCGGGGCGTGGTTCCGGATATCGTTTTCCCCACCGCGATCAACGCGCAGGAGCAGGGTGAACGTTCCCTGGAAAACGCGCTGCCCTGGGCGGCAGTCAGGCCAGCCAATTACACCACGACAGATGTCAGTGTACAGCTCGTGGACGCAGCGCGACGGAACCACGAATCAAGAATCAGGAACGATCCTGGTTTCGACTACCTTCTAGCAGAGGTGGAGGCCGTTAGGGAGGCCGCCGAGCAGGAGAATGTCAGCCTGCTGGAAACGGAGCGCAGGAAACTGCTGGATATCCGTGTGAAAGGCACACTGGATCGCCTGAATCGGTACCGGGTGTCGCAGGGACTGAAGGAATTGGGTGATCTCGAAGATGAGGAAGAGGAGGATTCCGATGATGCCAACGAGAATTCCCTCGCGGACAATATTCTGCGCGCGGAGGCTTCCCGCATACTCGCGGACATCATTGCGCTCAGCCGAGATGAGCGACTGATTACCCAGCATGAAGTGAATATGAAGTAGACCGGCACGGCTCATCCGAGCGTGTGTCGGCCGGGGTGTTTGAGTCAACCGATGGACGCATTTGATATCGATGCATATTCCCCCGCCCAAATTGCCGCGCGGGTGGAGAAAGTGGGAATCACGAAAGGGAACATGGACCCGCTTTCGACGCTCGTCCTGGCGATGCTGGCAGGGGCCTTTATTTCCTTGGGCGCGATTCTGTACACATTCGTTACCCACGATGCCGCGTTGGGCCTGGGTGTTACCAGATTGCTCGGCGGACTGGTTTTTTGTCTTGGTCTCATTCTGGTCATCGTGTTGTTGATTTATCTTAGCGGCCATCTGATGACCAATGAAGGCGCGGTCGGACTGCATGCAATAAAGATCGCGAATGCAAAAACCAGCCTGCCGTTCATTGAAGCCATGGTGAGAGGGATTTTATGCAACGTGCTCGTTTGCCTGGCTGTGTTTCAGCTGCCGGTTTGTAACCGACAAAATCCTGGCTATCCTCTTTCCCATTACCGCGTTCGTGGCGCTCGGCTTCGAGCACTGCGTTGCGAATATGTATTTCATTTTCACCGGGCTGGTAGTGAAGCAAGATCCGGTGCTGTTCGCCGCGGCATCCGGCTTGTCCAACGGCGCGCATGGCCAAATTCAGGCCAGAGTCTTTTTTGGTTCGATGCAGTACATTCTGGAAGGCGCCTACGAACGGCAACAGCAGTTTCAGCGCTGGAGAAGAGACGACGCGTTGAATGTATGATGGTCCAAGGCCTCGCATCGAACGGATGAACGGGAGCTGTGTCGAATGTGCCGCAGCCGACGGTCCATTCTTGAAGTAAACAAACACGTTACGCTTGGAGTGATGGGCCTACTATGAAAATTGTTAAAAGATTATTGCTGATTTGCCTTGGCATCTTGCTGGTTTTAGCGGCTATCGGGCTGTTTTTACCGCAACAAGTCAGGGTCGATCGAGCTATTACCATCGATGCGGCTGCGCACGAAATTTACCCATTGATCAACGATTTTCGTCAATTCAATACCTGGTCGCCATGGGTCCGGAAGGACGCTGACACCGAGTATCGCTTCGAAGGCCCGGAATCCGGCGTTGGTTCGAAGATGTATTGGAACAGTGAGCACCCCCAAGTTGGTTCAGGCAATCAGGAAATCATAGAAAGCGAAGACAACACGTTCGTCAAAACAAGACTGGATTTTGGGGCACAGGGCCAGGCGTATGCCTTCTTCAATCTGTCACCCGAGGCGAGCGGAACGTCAGTGGTATGGGGATTCACAAGCGACTTTGGCATGGATCTAATTGGCCGTTACATGGGATTGTTTTTTGACAGTTGGATCGGAGCTGATTACGAGGCGGGCCTCGCCAACCTCAAGAAACGAGTCGAGACGAATAAGTGAACGAGTTGCTGTTT
>CAMYOI010000065.1 GCA_947259955.1 uncultured Gammaproteobacteria bacterium | reverse complement strand
TCCCTCAGGTACCTCAACTCGTATCCTGAGTCTCGAAAAACTCCCCAAGATACCCTCTCGGGTTTGCGAGATATCAAAGCCTTGCGCGACTATAGCTGGTGGCTGGGAGGTATCCGCTTGAACAGCGGATGCGCAAATAAAAACCACGCAAATCCGCAGGAGTGACATTAGATAATTCTGTGATAAACGAAAACGCTCGCAGCGATTGGTCAAACATGAATCTAAGATGCTAATGTTCATCCCGAGGCCACCATTTGCATCGCAATATAGACTACCGTCGCGAGCGCACTGACGCGCTGCTCCATTGCGTGATCCGCGCCCAATTCCTTCGCCGTTCAGGCATTTTGCGCCTATCGGAAATTTTGCGTCGCTCAGCGCCGCCGCGCTCAAAATAATAAATGTCATATTCCTGCCGCCTGTCTACACCGGATCGGCGATCAACGACTGTTCTATCGATTATCTCTATAACCCCGTATCGGACCAGCCCGAAACGGCACAATACGTTGCCAAAATACCAAGGTCAAGAATTGCGGACCCCGCTGCTGTTTGAATAGGGCCGAATATCTGGCCAAGGGCGGAGTGCGCTTAGATTATCAAGGTGGAACCGATTGACCAAAGACTTTCGAAAATCCTAAGAAACAAGGATAGCAGTGCTAACCTGAATAGTTATAGACGACGTTTCTTAAACTAAATCGTAGAGCAGCTTGACCTGGTAAACGGCGAGAATAACGTAGATGATCACTGCGCCGTACAGGGCGTGTAAAGCCTTAATATTCTGGTACAGACGGAAGTTCTTACAGCTGAGTAACACGGATAAGCCCGCGACCGTTACGGTGTACTTGGCCCCCTTTTTGCAACAACGTCAACGTGGCGTATATATCGAATATACAGAGGGATAGCGTGACCAGCACTACAGCCAAAAGCGCAGGTTCATGAAAGTCTACTTGAGTTGGGTGGGAGTCAGCCTTCCGACGACCCCCGGTTCGTCGCCGTGGTTTTACGAACTGGTAGAAAACCGCCCTAACGTGGTTGCGGCGCCGGCACCCATCAAGCCCGCGTGTCTGGGACGAATCTGCGACGGCAAGATTCCCTTTCATCGGCTTTGTGTTGATGTTGTTTAGTATCGACATGGCCTTCAAACTACCAGATGCAGGATTCAGATTACCAGAAAATATGACCACAATACTAATCTGTGTATGGTCTCGTAGCTGATGTTACCTGGTATCACTTCCGACAGACAACGGGAAACCCTCCAGAGTGACGATCAGGGCAATAGGCGTCGAAACTAAGCAAATCACATGCTTCCGACGGCAGCGATTATAGCTAGCCCGCATCTCTCACCAGGATCCCGAGCGATGGTGCAGGACGGGTGCCGATGTACGCCGGGCTGGAGTGAGATGCATAGCCGCCTGGTGAGAAATGCGGGCTAGGACCCGAATTGATGAAATACCAGCATATTGTCCGCATTGTGATATAACCATCTTCGACGGATGTAAAATCCTATGCAGACTCCCAGAAAATACCAAAAGAGAACTGACCAGCTTGTTACCGCGGTCCAACTTGATCTGGATACCGAAGGATTCACCTACAAAAAATGGGGTGGGAATCAGCGATGCAAGCGCGGAGATTGGCTCGTAAATAACCATGGTGACCTGTATACGGTCGATGGCGAAGTTTTCGCAAGGACCTATAGGCAGGTGAAAACCGGTCGCTACGTGAAAACCACACCCGTCTGGGCGAAAAAAGCGTCGAGCGACGGACAAATTCGAACAAGAGAAGGTGTGACTCATTTCAAGGCGGGAGACTACCTGGTCTCGAACAACGAGGACGGGAGTGATGCCTATGCCATCACGCCCGAGAAGTTCGACGCTATGTACGAACCGGCGGACTAGAAATTTGGAAATTTTCATGATGAGCAGACAGCTCATTTTCTTAGGCTCGGCTTTTCCGCGGTGAATATCGTAGTTGTTGGTGGTTCTGGCGGCATTGGCCAGGCCTTCATAAGAAATCTGGTCGGGAAGGATGACGTTCTATCCATTCATGCAACTTTCAATCGCAACGAGCCAATGTTTCTCCATCCGAAATTAATTTGGCAGCGGATGGATGTCATGCAGCAATCCTCGGTCCGGACTTGGTCGGAAACGCTGGGAGAGATCGACTGGTTGATCAACGCCGCGGGTATACTCCATACACAAGACAGCCGGCCCGAAAAAAGCGTTCGTCAGTTCGAGCCTGACTTTTTCTTGCAAAATATATCGATCAACGCAGTCCCGACACTGGTACTGGCCAGATTTACGCAGGAAATGTTCAAACACGGCAGGCCCGCTGTGTTCGCCACCGTCTCCGCCAAGGTCGGCAGCATCGAAGATAACCGCCTGGGCGGCTGGTACAGCTATCGTGCTTCAAAGGCGGCGCTCAACATGTGTATCAAGAATCTGGCGATAGAGTGGAAACGCACCCTGCCAAACGTTACCGTCGCCGCGCTGCATCCTGGCACAACCGATACCGCACTATCCAAACCGTTTCAGAAGAACGTGCCCAAGGACAAGCTTTTCAGTCCCGATCAGAGCGCAGGTTACATGCTCGACGTGCTGAACGGCCTAACACCAGAAAAGTCCGGGCGCTTCTGGGCCTACGACGGCGCGCCGTTGCCATGGTGAGGGCGGCGGCGACAGCACGAGATGTTTGCATACCTCACAGTATGCGGCCATTATTCGCCGTTATAAAAATTGTACGACATTACTGGCTGCCCATCGTCGCCGCGCTTATAGTGACCAGCCCATTAAAAATTGCCATGGCACAAGACGGTACGCTTATGATTGATGATCGCGGCAGCGGCAACACTCTTGCATCATCCGGCGGCGAATGGCGCTTGATTACCGATGGGGTAATGGGCGGCGTTTCTGACGGCCAGCTATCGATAGACACGGTCGAAAATGAGGGCTGCTTGCGACTGAAAGGCGATGTCAAACTCGACAATAGCGGTGGCTTCGTCCAAGCGGCGCTGGATCTGTCAAAAGATACGCTTCAAGACGTACAAAACTACACCGGCCTGATGCTGGCGGTGTACGGCAATGACGAGCATTACAATGTACACCTGCGCACCCGCGATAACCGGCTTCCGTGGCAATCTTATCGCACCACGTTCACCGCAGCGCCTGAATGGAAAATTCTCCATTTTCCTTTCGCTGAATTTTCCCCTTACCGTACCGACAAAGCGCTCGATGTAAGCCGATTAAAGAGAATCGGTGTCGTCGCGATTGGTCGCGAGTTCCGAGCGGACATTTGTATCGGAAAACTCGGGCTGTACAAGTAAACCGACGAAATCCGGAATGGAGCTCGCGAACCGGCTTAATTCAAGCGCGTAGAGGGCACTGCGGGACAGATCGTGGGGTGTTGGCAGGCGTATGGCGACGGTTTGGCGCCGGTACGTGAAACGACCGGCCGGCATGCAGGTCCGAAGCCAGCCGGCCTAAAACGGTTGCTTTGGTCTTTGGGCCTTGCAGGATGCCTGGCGGTTATCAAGCAACTGGTCGATGCGGTGCAGCTGTACGATTCATTGGCCAACCTGGCCGAACGTTACGAGCAAGTACAAGCTTATACTGCGAGGTTCTGCGGATTTTGCGAGGGCCGAAGTTAATCGGGCAACGGAATAAATTCAGTGTCACCCGGTACGCCATCAAACCGACCTTCCCTCCAATCGACCTTAGCTGCCTCGATTCGATCCTTCGAACTCGACGCGAAGTTCCACCAAATATATCGCTGGCCGACAGCGTTGCCGCCGATGACCATGACGTGACTGTCTTTTGTGGCTACCAATTGCATTGATTTTCCGGGGCAAGCAACCGCCATAACACCGCTTTTGCAGTTGGAATTGCTTATCATAATATCACCCGTTATCACGTAAGCCGCAATTTCCCCATAAGATTGCGGTAACGCCAAACTTGAATCCTTTGGCAATCGGCATTCGAGATATAACGTAGGCGAGTACGACACCACCGGCGAGGCTTGCTCGTAAGCCTCGCCGGTAATCACGCGCACGTTGACGCCATCTACATCTACCTCAGGAAGATTACCCGCAGGATAGTGGACAAACGAAGGCTGCATTTCTTCCCGATCCTTGGGGAGCGCCATCCAGGACTGAATCCCATGCAACCTGGAAGCCCTGTTGAGATCTTCTCCAGCACGCTCGGAATGTACGATGCCTCTGCCTGCCGTCATGAGATTAACGGCGCCCGCTTTGATAGGCTGGGTACAGCCGAGGCTGTCTCTGTGGATTATCTCGCCCTCAAAAAGATAGGTCACGGTGGCAAGACCAATGTGTGGATGCGGTCGAACCTGAATACCGGCACCCGGTGGAAATTCTGCGGGGCCTATGTGATCAAAAAAGATAAACGGCCCAACCATGCGTCGTTCCCGGGAGGGTAACACGCGACGAACTGAAAACTCACCCAGATCTTTTTCTTTCGGTACGATGAACAGCTCTATGGAATCATCGATTTTGGTACATTTCGGTTCTTCAGCGGCACTGTAACTCATGGTTTGGTCCTCATACCGTCAGGTATTGAGCGAAACTCTGTGTTGGGTTCATACTCTCGAGCGGGCATGCGATCTGAAATACCGGCCTCTGCCTCCATTAAAGATCAGTGGGAAGCGGCCTCAGTAGAGAGAAAAAAAGCGTCCAGACGCGTTCGGATTTACTAACGTAAATTTTTGTCTTGTTTTCCCCACAGGCAATCCAACAAGGTCAAACCCCTATATCGTAAGGTGTTCCTGATCAATAACTTTCGCCATCGCCTGTTCCATTAGATTGCGCGCTCGGGCAGTGATTTCAGTGAGAAACCGATGCAATTCTTCATCACCGGTTTTAAGGCTCTCGCACTCCGCGCTGTAGTCTTCGAAATGGATGAGATCAGTCAACAGGGCAGAGACATGCCGCGGACATTCGCAGGCAACGGACGGCGACAGAGAGGCGATGTGGGCCAGCTGCGCATGGGTGTAGCGTCTCGCCCGTACCGGTTCGTGCCGCACCGTCTGCACCTGACCGGCCATCGTGAGTCTGGCTAGCTCGGACGTCAACCTCTCCTGGGTCATGACGCCGGGACAAAGCGTGATGTTTTTCGGCGTAATACGGCTCAAATGCATCTGCGGCCCAAATCTATAGCTGACGAGCGCGTGTTGACCGTCAAGTTCCTTCAGAATGCTGGCAACTCGGCCCAAAGTTGCCTGGTGCACGGTGGGTAGCTCTAAGACGATAACTTCATTGACAGGCCTCGTCGAATCCGCCGTCGCCTCTTCCAGACTCGAATAACGCGCCTCGATGTAATTGGGAGAATTCAACTGCCAATTCTGCGACTGCAGCTTAAGCGTTTCACCGATCAATGTAATGCCAATTATCGAACCCGCTTGTCGCCTAGATCCGTCATCACTGATTCCAATCTCTCTCAATCTTGCATCCAGATGCTTGTCATCGAGTTTCGCGAGCGTACCAATCCTATGACCTCGACCGGTTAGGATCTTGAGCTTCTGCAGCTTGTTCAAATCTTCCGGACTGTAGGCGCGCCTGCCGTTGTTGAGCCGCTTGGGTGCCACGATAGCATAGCGGCTTTCCCAGGATCTCAACACGTGCGGGGTCAAGCCGGTGAGATTGCAAATCGCTCCCATGTCGTACAGCGCCGATTGGCGGCTTTTGAGTTTACGTTGCTTCATTGCATTGTCGCCCCCGGCGTTTTCACATCAACACGGCTCTCCAAAATCCTAACAAACCGTTTTGTTTAAATAAAGTCTAATTATAATTTATAATTACACGGATTATTTTTGTTTATCTAATATATTTTCTAAAATATACTGGTAGTTGATCAACACATTTTATATATATCACTTCCATGAAATCCCAAAACCAACGTTTCGTTAGCGTCCCTGCAAAACCGCCAGCGCCACAGTCCGGCCTGGACGTTCTCGATATCGCATGCGGCGATGCATTGCATGTCGCAGCTTGCAAAAGAATCGAGCTGATGAGTATTCCACTGCTCACGCCCATGGTTCATTAAAATATGGTGTAAGCGGTTCGGAGAACAACATGAAACCTATGACACGACGACAAGCCTTGAAACTCGCAGGTGGCGCAACCGCTATAGTACCATTGGCCATGGTGTCCGGCCGACAAGCGTTTGCCGCGGATATGGTCCAGGTTGACCCGGAAGATGCAAACGCGAAAGCATTGGAGTTCGTGCACGCCAGGTCCAACCCGGAACAACAGTGCAAAAACTTTCAATTAGACTCGGGCGAGGATGGGGCGGATTGGGGACCGTGCAATATCTTTCCCGGCAAAGTCGTCAACGAGGAAGGTTGGTGCAAGTCTTGGGTAAAAAAAACCGGCTGATTCCAGCCCCAAAATTATAATCAGACAACGGCATGAGCAACCACGATGAGCCCCTATTCGATGATGGGCACACCGGACGATCGATAGCTAGCCCGGAACCTTCGATCGCGGCGCGGGTCCGCAGTCTCGTCAACAACCAACCTTACGCTGTGCTATGTATGCAAGGTGAAGGCCAGCCATACGGTGCGCTCGTCGCCTTTGCCTTTTCCGAAGATCTGCGCCGGGCGGTGTTTGCCACGCCGGTCACGACTCGAAAGTTCCGTCTCTTGTCGGAGTGCGACCGGGTTGCGCTCGTTGTCGACAACCGGCTCAATCAAGCGGGGGAATTGATGGAGATCGAGGCGGTCACCGCAACCGGACGTTCGACGCTGTTGGACAGGGACGACAGCTTCGATTGCTGGGCCGAACTGCTCGTGTCCAAACATCCCAACCTGAAATCATTTGTCAATGCCCAGAGCTGCGCCCTATTTCTGGTGGACATCGTTCGCTTTTTCCACGTGTCTCGTTTCCAGGAGGTTAATCAATGGATTCCGACCGACCAATCGTGATCGCCTTGAGCGACGCGGGAAATATCAGCGAAACGATTGTAGGCGGAAAGGCGACCAAGCTTGCTCAGCTCGCATCGGCGGGCTTCACCGTACCGCGGGGGTTTTGCATAACGACTTGGGCGTATCAATCTTTTATCGAAGACAACGCGATCACCGCCACGATTCGTATGGAGCTCGGTCGCAAACCGATGGACGATATGCGGTGGGAAGAAATATGGGATGTAGCACTGCGAATTCGGTCGTTGTTTCTTACTCACCCATGTTCTGAGCCCTTGCAGCTTGAAATCGATTCCGCGCTTCGGCAGTTGGACGTATCCAAGCCACTCGCCGTTCGCTCTTCGTCGCCGAGCGAAGATGCTTCGGGAACATCGTTTGCCGGTCTGCACGAATCGATCCTCGGTGTGAAGGGCAACAAATCAGTGCAAGAAGCCGTTCGCCTGGTATGGGCATCGCTGTGGTCCGATGCAGCTCTACTTTATCGGCGCGAACTCCGGCTTGATCCCGCGCAAAGCCGAATGGCGGTGCTGGTTCAAGAAATGGTTGAGGCCGATCGTTCCGGAGTGGCCTTCGGATGCGATCCACGAACCGGCAACAAGGATCTTGCCATCATCGAATCGGTGCCCGGACCATGCAGCCTTCTGGTCGACGGCGTAACTGATCCGGATCGCTGGGAGCTGGATCGCAGGTCAAGAAAGGTCATTGCATGGGTTGCGGGTGAACGTGTTGGCGATACCGACGACGAACCTATACTTGCAGAACCAGACCTCCAAGCGATCCTGGAAGCGCTGGCATCAATCGAAAAACAGTTCCAGTGGACGCCGGACATGGAATGGTGTGGGCGGTCGAAGTCCCTCACCGTCCTGCAGGCGCGGCCGGTTACGACGGGAGAACCTGATATCGATGACAAGCGAGACTGGTATCTCACGCTTCGGCCTGGCGACGCGCGTTTGCGCAAGATGCGTCGGCGCGTGGCCGAAGTGCTGATCCCACAGCTCGAAGCAGAGGGAAATATGCTCGCCGCTGCGGAGCTGCATGGGTACGACGATCGGCATTTGGCCGACGCGATCGAGCATCGTCGCGAAGCGGTCGAGAGGTGGAAAAAGATCTACTGGGACGAATTCATACCGTTCGCGCACGGCGTCAGACGGCTCGCAACCTACTACAACGATGCGGTACAACCGGAAGACCCATACGAATTTGTAGCGCTGCTTCAAAATCAGCCTTTGATCGCGATCCAGCGAAACGTGGCGATTGCGAAGCTGGCGCAAGAGGTTCGACTTGACCCAGCCCTGCAGAATGCACTGGCGGATTTACTGCAATCCCATTCCGGCAGGCTGGATTGGAAGCGAGCGCGCGACGCGTTGGCCCGCACCGGCAACGAATCGTTGGCAAAGTTCATCAATGGATTCGAAGAGTTTACCGAACAATATCTGGACATTGCATTCGATCAGGAGCGCCTCTACGAGACCACCGAATCGCTGCTGCGAAACATCTCGGAATTGGCGCGCAGTAATGATAATCCCGCCAAGGCGGCGACAAGTTCGGATTTCTCGAGGGCTCTGGAACAGCGGTTGTTTGCCGCTGTTGGTGGTGATCGATATGAGGAGGCAAGAGACGTCATTGAAACCGGGCGCATCAGCTGGAAACTTCGCGACGACGATAATCTCCTCGTCTCGCGCCTGGAGAGCCAACTGCTGCGCGCTCTGGAAATCGGCGTCGGACGTCTACGTGCCAGCGGCGGCTTGGTGGGAGACGGGCGACCTGATGCAAAGGACGCGGAATCAATTATGGACTGCCTTCGCGACGGCTCCGGAACGGTCATTGAACTCCACGCATCGGCGACAGAAATATCAAAATTGGCTCCGTGTGCCGACGCCGGCTTGACGTCACGGCAGCTCATAGGACAGCCTGCATCTCCAGGAATTGCCACCGGCAGCGCCAGACTTGTCCAAGGCAGTGCAGATCTCGGAACATTCCGGCACGGCGAAGTACTGATCTGCGACGCGATTCAACCGACCATGACACATCTTGTGCCACTGGCCAGTGCCATCGTCGAGCGTCGAGGGGGAATGCTAATCCACGGCGCGATCATTGCGCGTGAACTAGGCATTCCTTGCGTCAATGGGGTACGTAATGCCGTCGAACTGTTTTCGAATGGGAATGTGGTGACGGTAGATGGCTACCTTGGAATTGTCACGCTCGGAACGGCGGAATTCGATTTAGAATTGAATCGATGACGGCGATCGGCCAGATCTAGGGTCGATTCGAAAGCTTTATCTGCTATCACCCGGGGAGAAGTGAATGACTTGTTTAGAATACTGAATTCCGCACATGAACGAAGAAATTAGGCGGCTAGTCATTGTGCTTGGCGATCAACTCAATCCCAACAGCGCTGCTTTCAAGCACTTCGATCCCGAACGCGACCGAATCTGGATGGCGGAGGCCCGTGAGGAAGCGACCCATGTCTGGTCCTCGAAAATGCGCATCGCCTACTTTCTTTCCGCGATGCGTCATTTTCGCGACGAACTCGAATCTAAAGGGTATAACGTCGCGTATCACACGCTTGAACCAGACGCACCCAACACGCTTGCCGAGATTTTGGCCGCAGATCTCAACAAACTCAGGCCGGAGATCGCTCAAATGGTTCCGGCGGGCGACTTCCGCGTTCACCAATCAATTGAAGCCGCCGTCTTGGATTCCGGGATTCATTTCGAATGCTTGCCGGACAATCATTTTATGTGTGAACAAAAGACTTTCAATCAGTGGGCGGAAAACCGAAAGCAGTTGCGCCTCGAGTATTTTTATCGGTTTCTGCGCAAACGTCATGACGTACTCATGGACGACGGTGGACCGGAGGGAGGGAAGTGGAACTACGACAGCGACAATCGCCAAGCTTTCTCGAAGCATGGCCCGGGGATGATACCCCCGTGGCCCAGTTTTGCACCGGATCGGATTACTCGTGACGTCATCAAAACCGTCGAGAAAAACTTCCCGGACCATCCCGGCAATTTGTCGAGCTTCGACTGGCCGGTTTCAGGCCGGGACGCCCGCGACGCGATGAATGATTTTATGCAACATCGGCTCGGCATGTTCGGACCGTACCAAGACGCCATGTGGTCGGATGAGCCGTTCCTATACCATTCCGGTCTGGCCGCACCGATGAATCTAAAACTGATCAGTCCCCGGGAAGCGATCGCGCAAACTGTAGACGCCTACGACGGGAAACACGCGCGGCTGGCGTCCGTTGAGGGCTTCATTCGACAGATTCTGGGTTGGCGGGAGTACGTGCGCGGCATTTATTGGAAGTACATGCCCGAATACGCCGAGCGCAACGCGCTGCAGGCGGAGCACGCACTGCCCGAGTTCTATTGGACGGGCGATACCGATATGCAATGCCTCAAGCAGGCGATAAAGCAGACGCTGCGCTATGGATACGCGCACCATATCCAACGCCTGATGGTAACGGGTTTGTTTGCCCTCCTATTTGGTGTAAAACCCCGTCATGTGCATGAGTGGTATCTGTCCGTATACGTCGACGCGGTCGAGTGGGTAGAGCTGCCGAATACCTTGGGTATGTCACAGTACGCGGATGGTGGAATTCTTGCATCCAAACCCTATGTCGCCAGTGGACGATATATCAATAAGATGAGCAACTACTGTCGGCATTGCAGATATGAGCCCGGCAAAGCAATCGGAGAAAATGCTTGTCCCTTCACCACCCTATACTGGGATTTCCTTCAACATCACGAGCAACGATTCAGACATCAGCCGCGAACCGCTTTACAATGGGGAAACATGGGACGTTTGAGCGAATCGGACAAACTAGACATAAGTAACCGCGCGGATAAGATCCGAGACGGCTGTTAGCGCGCGCCACCGGGGGAAATCGGTTATGAAGATTGCCGCGAGATTCCACTTCCCCGCCGTCCATCACACGGCTGTGGTCAGCGACTTGAACGCGGCCAGCGCCCGCTCCCGGGTCGCCTTAAGATCGACCATCGGCTGCGGGTAGTCGGCTTCCAGCTTGACTCCAGCCGTGCGCAATATCTCCCGCGAAGCATCCCAGGGATGGTGTATGAGTTTGTTCGGCAACGAGGCGAGTTCCGGCACGTATCGCCGCACGTAGGCTCCATCCGGATCGAACTTCTGACCCTGTGTAACCGGATTGAAAATCCGAAAGTAGGGCGCGGCGTCCGCGCCGCAGCCGGCGATCCACTGCCAGCCCGCGCTGTTGTTGGCCAGATCCGCGTCGACGAGGGTATCCCAGAACCAGTTTTCGCCATGCTGCCAGTGGAGCAGTAGATTCTTAACAAGAAAAGAGCCCACTATCATACGCACACGATTGTGCATGTAACCGGTGCGCCAAAGCTCACGCATGCCGGCGTCCACAATTGGATAACCCGTCAGGCCGCTTTGCCATCTAGTCAGCGCTGCTTCGTCGTCGCGCCAGGGAAACCGGTCGAACTTCTTCTGTAGGTTTTGCCGAGGTAATTGGGGCCAATGATAGAGAAGGTGATTCGAAAACTCGCGCCAGCCGAGTTCACTGAGGAAATGATCGATCTCGGTGGCGATGGCACTATCTGCTTCGAGTTCTTTAGCCGCATACCAGACTTGATGCGGTGATATCTCGCCAAAGTGCAGATGCGGCGACAACCTGGAGACAAACGCCTGATCCGGCCGATCCCGGCCCGATTTGTAGTTCTCAATGCCCTCTTCCAGGAACGTCACCAGCCGTTCGTGCGCGCCCCATTCTCCGGGACGCCAGACTTCCTCCATCTCATGGTACCAGCGAATGTCAGGCAGGAGCCGAAGACCGTCGATCTCGGATTCCATATTCATGTCGTGCAGGTGGAAGCGTGCAGGTTTATCCAACGGCTCCCGCGGCGACGGCCCCCCAAGGCAACCCTTTCGATAGAACGGCGTAAAGACCTTGTAGGGAGTCCCATCCGACTTGGCGACGTTTTGGGGTTCAAACAGAAGCGAACCGTTGAAGCTTCTGGCCTCGAAACCTTCGGCTTTTAAATCGCGTTTTATGCGCCCATCCCGCGAAACGCGCCAAGGTTCGTAGCAACGATTCCAGTAGACGCCGCGGGCGTTTACCTTGTTGGCGAGCTTTGAAATAGTGTCATCCGCTTTACCGCTGAACACGCGCAAGCCTCCATCGAGATCCTTGTCCAGGGACATGAGGCTTCGATGCAGCCACCATCGACTCGCCGCGCCCATTGACCATTCCCCGGCATGTTCGTCATCCAGGACATAGACGGGCAAGACGGGTGATCCCGTGTCGACGGCGGATTTGAACGCTGGATTATCCGAAAGGCGTAGGTCCTGGCGAAACCAGACTATGATTGGAGGCAAATCACTCATACTGGGTCGGCTTGTTGTGAACAATGATCTGTCGGGTTAGTATGCCGCCTTTTTTGCGAGATCTCCAGGATGCCCAACTGACAGGATCGTGGTATTACATGTAAGCATATAATTTGACGCGCAGGCAGCGGCCAACCTAAGTAGCGTTTGAATATATTCTTTTCAATATCCTGAATCCGGTTAAACCGTTTTTTACCATATTTTTTGATTCCAGCCTGTTCCGCGATGCAGGACCAGCGGCGTATTTAGCTATGCATCCCGCTCCAGTACAGCTTCATCGGCACCCTTCGTATTTTTGTTTTACTCTTCATCTTGTATAGTCCGATGAACCCAAAATTTTCCATTCCTGAACCACAGGCATTTTTTTGAAAACGAGAACAACTGCAAGCATATTGACCTACGCCGGCGCCTTACCATTTATTGCGGCGGCTCTTGTACTGATCTTGCAACCACCAGCAATTCAGGCTGACGTTGAGCTTGTGCTGCGCGTCTACAGCGCGCTTATCGTTTCTTTTATTTCGGGGATACACTGGCAAATTGGCATATCAAAACAAAAAGCGCCAGGATATCTGCTTTGGATGAGTAATGCGGTTGTGCTGGCATCATGGGGGTTTGTATTTGCTCCGCCCGGTGTAGTTGCCTGGTTGCTTTTCGTCATCGTGTTTGTAGTTCTGCTAGTGTTGGATCGAATTTTGTTTCGGTTGGACCTCGTTTCGTCTTGGTTTTATCAACTGCGTGTTCGCATCAGCATTATCGTAATGGTGTCGTTTCTCGTT
>CAMYOI010000064.1 GCA_947259955.1 uncultured Gammaproteobacteria bacterium | reverse complement strand
CTGGATTGCTTCGCTTCGCTCGCAATGACGACATATTGAATTAATCAGAGGCTCCTTTGAATTGTACTATCGATTTCCTATTTTCAGGCCAGGCGTCAAGTTGTCTTCCAGCATTTCCGGATCGTGCTTCTGCGCATTCGTCCAAATGCGGTCGCTCGGGCATCGGTGTCAGCGCGCGACAAACTGATTGCCGAGGGGCTCGCTGGATGTGTTCATCCACACCGTTTTTGGGCGTGTGTAGTCGTAGATCGCCTGAAATCCGCTTTCGCGCCCGTAGCCGGAATTTTTCATGCCGCCAAACTCCGCAATCGGCGACACGACACGGTACGTGTTTACCCATACGATTCCGGCTTTGACGCGCCTGGCGACGCGCAGCGAGCGGGCGCTGTCACGAGTGAAGATGCCCGCAGCCAAGCCGTGTTTGGTGTCGTTTGCCAAGCGAATGGCTTCGTCTTCGTCTTTAAAACGCAGCACGCTCAACACCGGGCCGAACAGTTCAGTATCGACGATGCGCAAATCCTGTCGCGGGCAGGCGATGATGGTGGGTTCGTAATAAAGGCCGCCAAGCCCTTCCGGTTGCTTGCCGCCGCAAAGGACTTCGCCGCCCTCGGTTTGCGCGTACGCAACTTCGCGCTTTATGTGCTCCAGCTGCGCGGTGGTGCACAGAGGCCCCATCTGAGTTTCTTCCTCCATCGGATCGCCGAGCAGGATATTGTTTGCCTGCTCGGTCATGCGTAGCAAAAATTCCTCGGCCATGGTCTCCTGCAAATACAGGCGCGAACCGGCCACGCAACTCTGCCCCGCGGCACCGAAGATGGCTCCGAGTGCACCGTTTACCGCGCCTTCGATGTTGGCATCGTCAAACACGATAAAAGGCGACTTGCCTCCAAGCTCCAGCGACACTTCAGCAAAATTACTTGCCGAGTTGCAGAGAATATGCTGCGCCGAGGCGGGCCCGCCGGTAAAGGAAACGCGCGACACCAAGGGGTGCGACGTCAGTGTTTTTCCGCAGGGGTCGCCGTGACCGGTAACGATGTTGACGACTCCCGGAGGAATGCCTGCCTGCTCGATCAGCCGACCAAATTCCAGCATGGCCGCCGAGGCGAACTCGGACGCTTTGAGGACCACGGTATTACCAGCGGCCAGCGCCGGGCCAATTTTTACCGCACTCAAAAAAAGCTGCGAATTCCACGGCACCACCGCCGCGATAACGCCGAGCGGCTCGCGGTGGGTGAATACAAACAAATCGGGCTTGTCGATAGGTAGAGTTTCGCCATGGATCTTGTCGGCGCAACCGGCGTAGAAATGAAAGAACTCGGCGATGTACTTGGCCTGCCAGCGGGTTTCCTTGAACATCTTGCCCGTATCGGTGCATTCGATTCGACCCAGATCTTCTGATTTATCGACCAGCAGATCGGCGAGACGACGCAGGCAATGGCCGCGCTCGGTAGGGGACATCGATGCCCACGGGCCTTCGCTGAAGGCGCGATCTGCGGCGCGCACCGCACGATCGATATCGTCGGCATTCGCCTCGGGCACGGTCGACCAGACTTCGCCGCTGGTTGGATTGACGCTGTCGAAGGATTCGCCGTCGGATGCGTCGACCCAGGCACCGTCGATCAGCATTTGATAATGAGTAATTTCGGCCATGAAAAGCGCCCTCTATGCAATGGGGTAATGTGGTGATTATGTCGGTAAGAAATTGTATGAGCGGGCGTTTATGCCGGCGTAATCGGCGCCGGCGCGATGCGGTTCAACGCGGCATCACGAACAGCTGATGACCCGGATAGTGGAGGCCGAACCGTCAATTCGGACGTGACGGCCTGATTAGGATTGCAGTTCCTCAACCAGCGACTGAATATAGGCGACCCGGCTGTTCATTTCATCGTTCAGGCGTGCCAGTTCTTCTCTGATCAGCGCGATACGCTTAGAGGTGTCGCGTCTGGTGCGTACGACCGTATCCAGTTCGACCATCGCTTGTCGAAGGAAAGGTGAGGTTTCGGTGAGCACCTGGGTATCGCGCGGATCACCGTCTTTGGCCAGCACCAATTCCTCGGTACGCTCGAAACGAAAGCGCTTGCTGACCGGCAGAAACGATCCTTTTTTGTGCTTGTAAACCACCCGCAGGATATCGATATTGTTGACCGTTTGGAGTGAATACCGGTCAATATCCTCGGGTTTGCTAATGCCCATTTGATTTAATGTTGGAAATTCTGACACGGTTTTTCTCCCGCTGAAGGTTGCTGGTCCGACAGAATACGTGATGGCGAAGACGCTCAATAGTATAACGTACGGGCGCCTTAATCTAAGGAATCCCTGATTAATCGCGGCGAGGGCGCCGCTCCTACCGTAAGAGGCGCATCCTGATCGCGGCGAGGGCGCCGCTCCTATTGTAGGAGGCGCGCCTCGCGCCGATTTCGAGGGGTTGGAACGTACGATTACCGAATATCCGGAGGTTCCCTACCTCAAAACCGCCGGCGTCAGGCACGGCGAAGCAATTCGATTTTGTTAGATTATTGGGGCGCGTTAATCGCGGCGAGGGCGCCGCTCCCATTGTAGGAGGCGCGCCTCGCGCCGATTGCGAGGGGTTGGAACGGACAAAAAAGCAGGTCAGGCTTACGGCATTCAGTATCTTTCTGTTCGGCGCCTGTAGTGCCCCTGGACGATCCGGTCGATGACCATGGCGCAGAACAAGATGGCCAAACCGGCCAGCATCCCCTGCCCTTTTGCGGCATACTGCAGAGCTTCGAGAACGTTCCGTCCGAGCCCACCCGCCCCGATGAGGGAGGCGATGACCACCATCGACAGGCACATCAGGATAGTCTGGTTGATGCCGGTCATGATCGACGGCATGGCCAAGGGTATTTCAATGTCCCGCAGCAGCATACGTTTGGTAGCGCCGAACGCCAATGCCGCTTCTTTGGTTCCCTCGGGCACGCCGCGCATACCCAGTGCGGTGAGACGGATGACCGGCGGCATGCCGAAAATAATCGTAGACAAGACGCCCGGTGGTTTACCCGTGCCGAAAAACGCAATGATTGGAATGAGATACACGAACGCGGGCATCGTCTGCATGAAGTCCAGTACCGGCAGCGCCGCGTTGTACGCGCGTTGGCTCTTACCAAACCAGATGCCGAGCGGAATACCGAACACCAGGCAGAGGAAGGCGGCGGCGCCGAGCAAAGCCACGGTTGCCATGCTGACCTCCCACAGCCCCAGAAAGGCCAGGTAGGCGAGCGCTGCGGCGGTGAAAACCGCCACCCGCGGCCCGGCCAGCCGCCAGGCAGTAACAAGGATTACGGTCATGACGACCGGCCACGGCGTTTGCACGAATACGACCTCCAGGCCGTCGAGTATGGCCCTGATGACACCGATGATGCTGTCGAAAACGCCCGCACCGTGTATGGACAGCCAGTCAAAGCCGCCCTCCATCCAGTTCGCAATCGGTGTGAACAACTGCTTGTCTATCGGGAACTGAGTGATGAAAGGGTGTGGTTTGGTGACGGTAAAACGGTAGAGCGTCAAGGGCACGATGGCCAGCCACAGCGCCGCCGAGAAACCAACCCAAATCCAACTGAACCCGGATGGAGTATTGGGTTCCGCGCGCCAGGTCAAATACTGCTTTTCGTACCTCAAATTGGCGTAAAAACCCTGAAAGATCCGCAGCACAAAAAATATGACCAGGCCGATAATGATGAGTTTGGTGGCGCCGGCCGCCGCGTCCTGGGCTTCCAGCAAGACTCGCTCTGCCGTTCGCTTCAGGTTGCCCGCAGTGGTGATCAGGCCTTGAGCGTCAGAATCGCCAGCCTGCAGGGCTTGCTGAGCCTTGGCGTACAGCTCCCGGTATCGATCGTTCAGTTTTTCGGCGCGGGCGATCTTGTCGGCGCCGAGCTCGCCCCACAGGCCGCGGCCAAGCTGAACCAGAGCCAGCAGTTCCAGCACCAGGAATGTCCAGAAATAACCCCACAATCCACGAGCCGCACCCCAGAAGGGGCCCGCCACCGCCGCCATCGTATTCCAGGATCGAGGCAGTTTGGTGGCGGACTGAATCTTTTCGAACTCTCGGGTGTAGTACTCCTCGTTCTGCTGGACGAATTCACCGATTGAACTGCCAAGGGTCTTCGGGGTCGCAACGATACCGGTTTCTTGCATCAATCCTGTCCCCCTTTAATGCCTTTGAGCAGGGTGGTCTTGTCCACCACACCCACATCTTTGCCGTCGTCTGTGATGATAATGGGTTGATCCGTGGTGGCGGACAGATCGATTAAACCGCTCAAATCGGTATCGTGCGAAGTTCGAATCGCTTTACTCAAATCGTGACCATAGCCGGGTTCATAGGTGTCGATATCGGTCATTATCGAATGAGCGAACACCAGCTTCAATGTCGAGATGCCCTCGACAAAATCGCGCACGTAATCATCGATTGGGTTGGTTACGATCTCTTCAGGCGAACCGATCTGTACGATGATGCCGTCTTTCATGATGGCGATGCGGTTACCGATCCGGATGGCCTCATCCAGGTCATGGGTTATGAACACGGTTGTCTTGTTCAACTCGGCTGACAGGGCCATGAACTGCTCCTGCAGCTGCCGGCGGATGAGCGGGTCCAGCGCGGAAAAAGGTTCGTCCATCAGCAATACTTCAGGATTTGACGCCAGCGCCCGGGCCAGTCCCACGCGCTGCTGCATACCGCCGGATAGCTCCCGGGGGAACCGGTCCTCGTAACCGTCGAGATTGACCAGGCTCAAACAGTGCTGAGAGACCTCCCAGCGCTTTGATTTGGGCTCGCCTCTGACATAGAGTGGGAATGCGACGTTGTCACGCACCGTCCTGTGCGGAAACAAGGCCATGTGCTGGAAAACCATGCCGATGTGGACGGCGCGCATTTCCCTGAGATCTTCTTCCCCCAGAGTGAGCATGTCCTTGCCGAGTACGCTGATGCTGCCAGCGGTGGGTTCGATGAGCCGGTTCAGATGACGCACCATAGTGGACTTGCCGGATCCCGACAGCCCCATGACACAGAATATTTCCCCCCTCGTGACCTTGAACGAGCACTGCGCGATGCCAACCACACAGCCAAACTCTTCGAGCACCTCGGGTTTGCCCAGGCCCTTGCTCTTGATGGCGGCCATGGCCTCCTGATCACGATGGCCGAAGATCTTCCACACGTCGTCGAGCACGATTACGTCTTCGTTCACGGCGTCTCCCGACGGCTTTCGCCGGACTTAGAGAATGTCGCCGACATATAGCCGGCGACATTCTTATTGTTATTGCCTATATCGCCGCCCCACTACCTGAGCCATTTCTCCACCATGTCGCTGTTTTCAGCGACCCACTTCTTGGCAAATTCCAGTGGGTCCTGTTTTTCGACCACCAGCGCATAGGTCATCTGATTGACCGCTTCAGTATCCAGCTTGACTTTTGATAAAAGCGAGGCTACCTCAGGCTGGTCCGTTTCGAGCGCGCTCGCATAGTGGATGTGAAGATAAGCCAGGTCCCACGCGACGGGTGCGGACGATTTTTCCAACCAGTCCGGGTCGTCCGTGGGCTGAATCACGTTCCACTTGGCCGCGTCGAATTCCGGCTCCTTCAGTATCACCAGTTCATGCAGGGCAAACATATGATGCGGTGTGTAGCAGAAAAATACGATTGGTTTTTTCTGTACGACGGCGTTGTCTACCTCCGCCAGCGCCAGCGTCTCGTCCAGTTCCTTGAGGTTCATGGTTTCGGAGTAGCCGTAGCTCTTGGCTCGTACCTTCTCTACGATGGTGGACGCCCACCCAGGTGCGCCAATCCAGATTTCGCCCAGGCCGTCGCCGTCGGTGTCGAACAGCTTGGCGATATCCGGGTCGGTCAGATCCGATATCTTTGAGACGCCGTGCTCGTCCGCCGTGTATTTCGTGACGCACATGCCCTGAAACGCAGAGACGCCGTTTGGATTCATGCTGACCGTCCCCTTCTCCTTGACGAACTTATTGTGCAGATTGGACTGGTTGGGCAACCAGACTTCCGGGTGCACGTGCATACTGCCCGAATCCATGGCCTCGAAGACGATCGGATTCGTACCGTTCTGGAGTTCGACTTCCAACCCGAAGTTGTCCTCTAGAATCACTTTCAACACGTTCGCGGTAACGTTGACCGATGGCCAGTTGGGTACGCCGATGACGACGTCCGCGGCATAAACGGGTGCTGAAATCGCGAGCGCAACTGCACCCGCTGCTAGGGTCTTGAGTAACTTCATCTATGATTTCCTCTATTGGTGGATTTGGGATTTAGTGGCGTGCTCATACTAAAGGGGGCGGAGTCTTTTTCTAACCCTGCGGCGACCCGGCCGGTGCTTTTTGTGTCACAGTCGACATCCCGCGAGCACATAATTATTATTAATCCAGAAATATATTATACTAATTCCGCCTCCCGTGACCACCCACCCCGTTAACCCGGTGGATTCAACAACCAGGGCACGACGCAGCGTTACAGAACCTACCCCGCATTTCCCACCAGGCGGTGAGAAATTCGGGTCGGGGGGCCCTATGGGTCAAACGGGTGTCGCAGGCAAATCGTCTCCACACGATCAGGACCAGTGGACACAATTTCTAGGGGAGCATCGACCAGTTCTTCTATTCGTCGCAAATAGTCCCGTGCGTTCTGCGGCAGATCCGACAATTCGCGAGCGCCCTGAGTAGATTCTGACCAACCCGCCACTTCCTCGTATATGGGCTCGCATTCCGCCACGGCTTCTGCGCCCATTGGCAGGGTTTTGATGATTTCACCATTGCGACGGTACGCCGTACAGATTTTCACCGTGCCCAGCCCGTCCAGTACGTCGAGTTTGGTAATACACGTCCCGCTCAGGCTGTTGATGCGATTCGCGTGCCGCAGCAACACCGCGTCGAACCATCCGCAGCGCCGCGGCCGGCCCGTCGTGGCTCCGAACTCCTGCCCCCGATCCGCCAACCTTTCACCCACGTCGTCTTTGAGTTCGGTCGGAAACGGCCCGCTCCCCACCCGTGTGGTGTATGCCTTCGCTATCCCCAGAACGTAGTCGATCGCCAGCGGCCCCACACCGCTGCCCGAGGCCGCAGCGGCGGCCGTGGTATTCGACGACGTTACGAAGGGGTAGGTTCCGTGATCGATATCGAGCAGCGCCCCCTGTGCGCCCTCGAACATGACCGCCCCGCCTTCCCGCCCCATGGTGTAGAGCAGCTCGGAGACGTCGGCTAGGAGCGGCCTGAACACTTCTCTCAACTGGTGACACTCGTCAAGAACAGAGCCGTAGTCAACGGTATCCACCTCGAAATATCTTTTCAAAACGAAGTTGTGATAGTCCATCACATCCCGGAGTTTGTCCGCAAAGGCCGGCGACCCGATCAGATCACCGAACCGCAACCCGCGGCGCGATGCCTTGTCCTCGTAGGCCGGCCCGATGCCGCGTCCGGTCGTGCCGATGGCGTTGCTGCCGCGCGCCGCCTCGCGGGCTGCGTCGAGGGCGGCATGGTAAGGCAGTATCAACGGGCACGCTCCGCTGATTCTGAGTCGCCCCATAACATCGACGCCCAGATCCTCGACCCTGCGAATTTCCGTATGAAGCGCCGAAGGAGACAACACCACACCGTTCCCGATCAGGCACAACACCTTGTCGCGCAATATACCGGACGGTATCAGATGCAGTACCGTCTTGACGCCCCCTATGACGAGCGTATGTCCGGCGTTGTGCCCGCCCTGGAATCGCACCACCGCATCGGCGCGCTCGGTGAGCCAGTCGACGATTTTCCCCTTACCTTCGTCACCCCACTGGGTGCCGATCAGCGCTACGTTCTTTGACATGTTCCGAGGTGCCGTTTAATTTCGAACGAAGAAGAGCAGTGCCAGACCGATAGCCATGCTGACGATGCCGATTGTGCGCAGCTGGCCGTCGTCCAACCGAGAAATCATTTCGAGTTTCCTGCGCATCCCGGCCGGATTGACGAACGGGAAAATTCCCTCGAGTACCAGCACCAGTGCCAGGGCAGCGAGCAAGTCATACCAATTGATCACTCACTGCACCTCTTGAAACAGGCTACTGCGTCGAGGGCGCTTGCATCTCCGGCGATGTCGCCGATTTTTCGGCGCCAGGTCGCGAGCTATTGAAGTACTGGAAAAAGTCTGAACTCGGCTCCAGAACGATCAGGTCATCCTGGCTGTTGAAGGTCTGTTTGTAGGCGTTGAGACTTCGATACAGGCTGAAAAACTCAGCGTCTTCGCCGAATGAATCCGCATAGATCTTGGTCGCCGTGGCATCCCCGTTACCGCGTAAAATCTCGGAATCACGGACCGCTTCGGCAACGGTGATCTGGCGTTTTCTTTCGGCACCCGCCCTGATAATTTCCGCCTGCTCGGCGCCTTTTGCCCGCAGCTCCTTGGCCACGCGGGAACGCTCCGCCACCATTCTCTGGTAGACGGTTTCGCTGACCTCGGGATCGAGATCAACGCGCTTGAGACGAACGTCGACGACTTCAACGCCGATTTCCTGCGCCTGCTCGTTGGTCTTCTCCCGCACCACATCCATGATAGTCGCGCGATCACCAGAAATAACCTCCTGCACCGTACGCGTGCCGAATTCCTCGCGCAGGCTGTCGTTGACCCGCTGCGCCAGTCGCGCCTGGGCGGAGGAAATCAGTCCGCTCACCGTCACGAAAAATTTGGCGACGTCGCGAATACGCCATTTGACGAAGGAGTCCACTACCAGATTCTTTTTCTCGACCGTCAGATAGCGCTCGGGCGCCGCGTCCATGGTTTGAATACGGGCGTCGAACTTCTTGACGGTATTGATGAACGGCGTCTTGAAATGCAGACCCGGCTGGTCGTTGGATTCGATGATTTCACCGAATTTGAATACGAGCGCCTTCTCTCTTTCGTCAACGGTGTAAATCGCCGATGCAACCACCGCGGCGGCGGCTATCAGAACGATGATCCCTATTAATCCTTTGCCACCCATTGTCAGTCCCCCCTGTCACGCAGACCGGAACGGCTGCGGCTATCGCTTTGGCTGCCCGTGCCGGCAATCTGGCTGTCGCCAAGGTCGACACCTCTGTCGCTCGCGGATGTCGTTTGCTCCGCGCGGCGCTGGCGTATCAATTGGTCGAGCGGCAGATAAATCACGTTGTTGCCGCCCTGCTGATCGATCATCAGCTTGCTGGAATTGGACAGCACTTCCTCGATCGACTCGAGATACAAACGGTCCCGCGTAATATCCGGGGCGTTCTGATACGCACCCAGGATCTGGGAGAACCTCGAAGCTTCACCGTTGGCGCGTGCTATGACCGCGGCTTTGTAGCCCTCCGCCTGCTGTACGATACTGGCCGCACGACCGCGTGCACGCGGGATGATATCGTTGGCATAGGCTTCCGCTTCGTTGATCAGCCTGACCTGGTCCTCACGTGCTTTCACCGCATCGTCGAACGCGGGCTTCACCTCTTTCGGCGGCTGGGCATCCTGCATCTCCACCGCCAGGATGTTTATGCCCGTCTGATAACGGTCCAGGACTATCTGAAGCAGCGCTTTGGTGGCCCGCGCCACTTCCGCCCGGCCGTCGGTAAGCACGAAGTCCATTTCGCTCGACCCAACGATTTCACGCAGCGCGCTTTCGGTAGCACCGCGAACGACCGCTTCCGTATCCCAGGGGTATTCGGCGACGTTGAACACCAGATCCGTCGGATTCTTGATGTTGTACTGGATGGCGAGCTCCAGATCGACGATGTTCTCGTCCGCGGTCAGCATGAGCGCCTCCCGGGGCACCGCGGAGCTTTGCCTGTTGGCACCCGAAGTGCGGTAACCGACCTCGACGGTGTTGACCTTCTGGGTGTTTACCTGGATGACCTCTTCGATCGGCCACCACGCCCACTGCAGGCCGGCTTGCGTTGTTTCAGTATATTGACCGAAGCGCAGCTCGATACCGATATAACCCTGCTCCACCTGATAAACACTCTGCCACGTCCACAGTGCGATGGCAGCCAGGACGGCAATGAAGATTCCGATTTTATTGGGTGCGCCAGATCCCCCGGAAGTGCTTTTGTCACCTCCGCCGCCGCCACCACGCTTCCCTCCAAGCAAACCGCTCAGATTTTTCTGAACATTCTTGACGATGTCATCAAGGTCGGGCGGACTCTGTCGGCCACCGCCGCCGCCCCATGGATCTTTGTTACCACCTGAACCAGGTTGATTCCAAGGCATCTATTCGCTCCTAGTACAACGACTCACCGAAACTCGGCACAAACGCGATATTGTAACATGACAACACGAGTGGGGTATTCGTTCACTATCACCCCGCAAGCTGGACCGGCGCCTGCTGGTCTACAACCACCGAACACTCGTCGAACCGATGGAAACTGAGCAGACGGCCCAGTTCCGAATCCGAAATTTCCGCCCGTACCACCCAGGCACCGTCCTGGTCACAGTCCTCGTCCAAAACGTTGGCATGACGGAAGAGAAACGCCCGGACGTTTGCCGCGGTTACGGGAATATAAAACGCATAAACGCGATTGAGCCGGCCAATTTGCCGCTGGATCGCGTCCAGCAGCAACCCGACGCCGTCTCCGCTGTGTGCGGACAACCATATGCTCTCGGGACGGCCTTCCTCGTTTTGTTCACACCGGCTCTCGCCTCCGGTGAGATCGATTTTGTTGAAAACGGTGATGGCAGGAATATCTCCGGCACCCAGTTCATCCAGCACGGCGTTGACCTGTTCAATGTAGACGTCGTGCTCTTCATCACCGGCATCCACGACGTGGAGCAGCAAGTCCGCCTGGCTGACTTCCTCGAGTGTCGAGTGAAAAGCCTGCACCAGCGTGTGCGGCAGATCTCGTATGAATCCGACGGTGTCCGACAACACGACTGATCCCCGATCGGGCAGTTCCAGCCGCCGCATGGTCGGATCGAGGGTGGCGAACAGCTGGTCTTCCGCAACGACGTTGGCACCCGTCAACCTGTTGAACAATGACGATTTTCCGGCATTGGTATAGCCCACCAGACACACCGTGGGAATGGGTACCTTGCGCCGGGATTTTCTTCTTATATCCCGCTGCGAGGACACCTTTTCCAGACGCCGCTTCAGATGTTTGATCCGCTGGCCTATCAAACGCCTGTCCGCCTCGAGCTGTGTTTCTCCGGGTCCGCGCAGACCGATGCCGCCTTTCTGACGTTCGAGGTGGGTCCAACCCCTGACCAGTCTGGTCGACAGGTAGCGAAGCTGTGCCAGTTCCACCTGCAGCTTACCCTCACGGGTAACGGCGCGTTGCGCAAATATATCGAGGATCAATCCCGTTCGATCCAGAACCCGGCAGCCGACCGCACGTTCGAGGTTGCGTTCCTGAACAGGGGATATCGGGTGGTCGACGATGACCAGGTCCGCTCCGTGCGCATCGACCTGTCGTGAGAGTTCGGCCACTTTGCCCTTACCGATGTAGGTGGCAGGATGCGGTACCCTGCGCGAAGTGTAGACACGGCCGGCGACGTCGGCACCGGCACTTTCGGCGAGCAGGCGCAGCTCTTCGAGGGAGTGTTCACTTTCAAAACGCTCGGCCCGCTGGTGCACCAGAATCACTTTTTCTTTCAGAACCTTGTCTTCAACCTGCATATTGCAACGGGGCCGGCGGGAATGTTTTATAACCTCTTGATAGTCGTGTTGTCCGGGCCGACAGGGTCGGCATGATCAGGATATCGGCTGCTGGCATCGGCATCCTTCCGCAATACTCACGCCTGCGATCCTGCCCACCCGACAGCGGACCCGGTCCGAATTCGACTCGCTGTCCCCGGTATAGGCTCCCCCACCTGATTGTCGCGTCAGGAACTTTCAGCTTCGTCGTCGTCAATCGGGATCTTGACCGGGCGGCTTGGAACCACGGTTGAGATAGCGTGTTTATAGATCATTTGGCTCACGGTGTTCTTCAGCAATACGACGAACTGATCGAATGACTCTACCTGTCCCTGGAGTTTGATACCGTTTACCAGATAAATTGACACCGGGATTCTCTCTTTACGCAGAACGTTCAAAAACGGGTCCTGCAACAATGCCCCTTTTTGTTGTGCCATAACCGTGACTCCTGATTGTTATTTGTGCGTTAATTTAGAAAAATCGGGGTGTCGACGTGTTTTTTCAAGCTCGGTGGGAGAATCTCCCGACGTATTGGCGAATCAAGCGAATAGCCATTCGAGCCAACACCACTCGAACCGCGGTTAATAACACCAGTTACGTTAAATCGTGTCCAGTTTCGCTCGAATATAGCCGTTTAGTGTCCGTGATAATCGTGGCGACATACAATCCAGCCAGGTTACCCCGGGCTGGTTACGCAACCATGTCAATTGTCTTTTGGCCAGTTGCCGGGTTGCGGCAACGCCCCGTCTCTCTAT
>CAMYOI010000063.1 GCA_947259955.1 uncultured Gammaproteobacteria bacterium | reverse complement strand
CTTTTTCAAGCTTCGAGACACCTTGAATCGATCCAGATACAGAACCGCCCGCGGGTCCGGCGACCACCAAAGGATCGGCTGGCCCGAACTGTACCAGGGAAAGATCCCGCGACGATACGCCTCCAGCAGCCGCTCGCTGGACAGGTCGCCCCCGATGGCCAGCAGGCCTTCGGGAGTGGCCTGTTCTACCGGTGGAAACATTGACGTTGCCGCGTGTGAGGACAGTAGGTACATTATTTTATAGTTTGAAACAGACTTGCGCCACGCGCAACCTCACTTGAACGGCGCGTGACCGCGCAATGCCTCGTTATAGCGTTCGACCTGTTCGCTTTCTGCGTGCAGAAAGTCCGCAATCGCGTGCCTGAAACGAGCATCTTTGAGCCAGTGCGCGGAGTATGTCGTTATCGGCAGCAATCCGCGGCTGAGCTTGTGCTCACCCTGGGCGCCGGCCTCGAAGCGGGCCAGGCGATTGCGGATGCAATACTCGATCGGCTGGTAGTAACAGGCTTCGAAATGCAGCCCGTCATGGTACTCGTCGGCACCCCAATAGCGGCCGTACATTGCATCGCCACCGGCAATGTTGAGAGCGCCGCCGATATAGCGCGCGCCGTCCCTTGCCAACACCAGTACCACGCGATCAGCCATGCGGGTCTGCAGATATTCAAAAAATTCGCGGTTCAGATAAGGATATGCGCCGTGGCTCTGCACGGTGATTCTATAAAAGCGGTACATGGCATGCCAGTGTGCCGGCGTGAGCTCCGGGCCTGTCAACACCTCCATGCGGATCCCGGATTCCTCGATGCGGCGCCTTTCCCGCCGGATCTTTTTCCGTTTGGCGGCGGTGAACGATGCGAGGTAATGGCCGAAGTTTTCGAAATTCCTGTTGCGCCAGTGGAACTGGTTGCCGGTGCGGCGCATCAGGCCCGACCGTGTCAGTGCCCGATTGTCCTGCTCGTTTGTGAAAAGGACATGCAGCGACGATACGCCGCTTTCATCGGCAAGCCGTACCATTGACGACGCCAGCGCCTCGCGCAGCCTTCCGGGTTGCGGGTGGTTCGGGTTGACCAGAAGCCTTGGGCCGGTGACTGGTGTAAAAGGTATCCCACATAAAAGCTTGGGGTAATACTCGAGCCCGGCTCGATGGTAGGCATCGGCCCATGCCCAGTCGAACACGTACTCACCCCACGAGTGGTACTTCAGGTACAGGGGAGCGGCGGCCGCGGGGAGCGAACGATCATATGTGTCATCGAATAGTGCAAGGTGATAAGCTTCCCAGCCAGTGTCCTTGCCAACGCTGCCGCTGACTTCCAGACCATGCAGAAATTCGTGGCTTAGAAACGGGTTGCCGTTGTGGACAAGATGGTTCCAGTGTGCCGATTCGATTTCGTCTATGCGGCGGGCGATGCGTAATTTCATTGCCTCAGTTTACTCTGGATCGGAGCTGGTGAATGAATAAGTCGCGATCGAAGCCATCGAACACTTTGTGACAATAAACTCATAAGTTTGTTTATGACAATTTCTATTGCGCTCGCTCAAATCAACCCGACCGTGGGAGATCTGGAGGGTAACGTCGCCCAAATCGTCCATGCCGCTGTGACGGCACGAAAACTGGGTTGCTCACTGGTTGTCTATCCCGAACTCTGCATTACCGGCTATCCGCCCGAAGATCTCCTGCTGCGGCGGGATTTCATCTATGATTCGATGCAGGCACTCGACAAGGTCATGCGCAGTGTAGACGGGATCGCAATGATACTGGGTCATCCCCACCGCCGCGACGAAAAGCTTTACAACGCCGCCTCGTTCGTCCAGGAAGGCACCGTGCTTGGCAGCTATTACAAACAGCACCTTCCCAATTACAGCGTGTTCGACGAGAAGCGTTATTTCGAGGCGGGCGAGGAAGCGGGCGTCATCGATTTCGAAGGGGTCCGTGTGGGGCTGACCATATGCGAGGACGTATGGCGGCATGGCCCGGTCGAGCAGAGCGTGAATGCCGGCGCCGGGCTGGTGATCAACATCAACGCGTCTCCGTATCATATCGATGAAGTCGACCGGGCAGAGCAGCGCCTCCCGGTGGTTTCAGAACGCGCGAGAACCCTTGGGGTGCCCATCGTGTATGTCAACCAGGTCGGACTACAGGACGAACTGGTGTTCGATGGGGCATCGTTCGTGGTGGATGCCGCGGGCACGTTGACCCAGCGCGGCAGATATTTCAAGGAGCAGGTGCTGGTCTCGGAGTTCGATCTCGATCCCGATCCGGTGCCGCGCAAAGCCGGGATCGAGAGCACGCGCGACGTGGTCGAAAGTGCCTATAAGGCGCTGGTGCTCGGTGTGCACGACTACGTCAACAAGAACGGATTTACCGCGGGAGTGGTGGTGGGATTGTCCGGTGGCATAGATTCGGCGCTGACCCTGGCGATCGCCGCCGACGCCCTGGGACCGGACAGGGTCACGGCGGTGATGATGCCGTCGCGCTATACCGCGGACATGAGTCTCGAGGATGCACGCCGCCAGGCCGAGAGCCTCGGGATCGACTATCACATCATCCCGATTGAACCGATGTTCAAGAGTTTTCTGGACGGCCTGGGAGAGCTATTCAAGGGCCAGGCCGACGACGAGACGGAGGAAAACCTGCAGGCACGCTGCCGAGGCGTGATTCTGATGGCGATATCCAACAAGTTCTCGCGGATGGTCTTGACCACGGGCAACAAGAGCGAGATGGCGGTGGGGTACGCCACCTTGTACGGCGACATGGCCGGAGGTTTCGCCGTCATCAAGGACGTGCCCAAGACCCTAGTCTATCGTCTCGCAAGTTATCGTAATTCAATTGATCCGGTCATACCCGAACGCGTATTGACGCGGCCGCCCTCCGCGGAGCTCAGGCCCGACCAGAAGGACGTGGACAGTCTGCCGGACTATGCAATTCTGGATCCGATTCTCGAGCGGTACATCGAGCTCGATCAAAGCCCCGGGGAGATCATTGCCGCGGGATTCGAGCCGGAGGTGGTATACCGCGTGGCCAGGATGGTGGATGTGAACGAGTACAAACGGCGCCAGGCTCCGCCGGGCGTGCGCATCACCAAGCGTGCATTCGGTCGGGACCGGCGTTATCCGATCACCTCCGGTTACAAGGGCACTCCTATTTTCTGATGCTCGCGAGCGCTCTTTTCGTATTGGTCAGAAAAAGGCTGTCAGGATAGTTCAACTCCATTATCCGTTTGGTGTCGACCGCCAGTTCCGTCATCCCCATGCGGTCATAGGCCACCATCATCAGCCCAAGGGCGTCTTCCACGGCGCTGCTGGTCTGATGATTTTCGAGCACGTATTTGCAGCGGTTGACGACCGCCACATAGGCGCCGCGGCGCAGGTAATATTCGGCAACCAACAGATCGTGCCGGGCCAGGTAACCCGAGAGCTTGTTCATGCGAACGACCGAGTCGTTGTAGTAGCGGCTTTCGGGAAATCGCGTAATCAGCTGGTCGAATGCCTGATAGGACGATACCGCCGCCTTTGGATCGCGGTCGGAGAAATCCTTGCCGCCGAGCAGCTTGTCCGTGATGGTCTTGTTTTCCGCAAAATTGGTCAGGCCTTTGAGATAATAAGCGTAGTCGACGCTCGGGTGCGTCGGGTGAAGGCGTATGAACCGATCTGCTGCAGCAATAGCCTGGGCTTCATCATTGTTCTTGTAGTACGCGTAGGTGATTTCCAGCTGGGCCTGTTCCGAGAACTTGCCGTAGGGGTACCGGGCCTCGAGTTGCTGGTAAAGTTCGATCGCATCCGCCCACTTGTCGTCGTCGAGTTTTTTCTTGGCTTCGTCGTAAAATTGCTCGGCGGTCCAGTCTTCGGTCTTGGGTTTGAATAATTTCGCGCAGCCCACCGTCAGGGTTGAGGCCAGGAACAGGATAATAAGGACTTTGAATGAACGCATGATATGTTTCATTAATTTACCGGAATCAAAAATATAACCCGAACAACCGTTGCCGTGAAGCGTTGTGACACTATGCAGGCTGACGAAAAGCACCTGAAATGCGAGATTCCGCCGACCTGCGAGGGAATGCGGATGGACAAGGCGCTTGCCGCTTTGTTCCCCGGCTATTCAAGGAGCGCCATTCAGAAATGGCTGAAGCAGGGATTGATCGTCGTGGACGATGAAATTCCCTCCCAGCGCGACCGCGTCCAGGGCGGAGAGCAGGTAGAACTGGTTGTCCCGGAAATCCAGTCCGTCGTATGGCAGCCCGAGCCCGTCGCTCTGACCCTTGTCCATGAGGACGAGCACCTGATCGTAGTCAACAAACCGGCCGGACTGGTTGTACACCCAGGTGCGGGAAACCCTCGCAATACCCTGGTAAACGGGCTGCTGCAACACGACGGCAGCCTGTCCGTCCTGCCGCGTGCCGGGATCGTGCACCGACTCGACAAGGACACGACCGGACTCATGGTAGTGGCGCGCACGGAATCTGCCCGTCTGGCTCTGATCGATCAACTGGCAAAACGCAGCCTGGGACGAACCTACCTTGCCGTGGTTCAGGGTGTTCCCGTGTCTGGCGGCACGATCGACGAGCCCGTCGGGCGTGATCGTCACGACCGGCGCCGTATGGCGGTGGTCTCCGGTGGCAAGCCCGCTGTCACACACTTTCGTGTCGAGAGACGCTACCGCGTCCACACGCTTTTGCGCTGTAAGCTCGAATCCGGGCGGACTCACCAGATCCGTGTCCATATGCGGCATATCGGGTTTCCGCTTGTCGGCGACCCCGTGTATGGCGGACGCAGCCGGTTTCCCCCTGATTCTCTGAACGATCTACGAGAAATGTTACAGCGATTCAATCGGCAGGCGCTGCATGCCTGGAAATTGCGTTTGATCCATCCCGGCACCGATACAACGATGGCTTGGGAGGCACCATTGCCGTTCGACATGATGGCCTTGTGCGAAGTGCTCGCGACCGACAGCGAACGAACCCGTGGAGATTGACGTGATCACCGCAAACTGGGCGGCGCCGTCCAATGTTCGCGCGATTACGACCACGCGAGGCAACGGTGTGAGCGTCGGTCCATTCCGTTCGTTCAATCTTGGGGGGCACGTCGGAGACGACGACAACGCGGTCATGCGGAACCGGAGACTCGCGGGCGAGTATTTTCGCCTGCCCGGCGAACCGGTCTGGCTGACGCAGGTTCACGGCGACAATATCGTCTGTGCCGATCGATATGACCCCGGAAAGGACGCCGATGGCAGCTATAGCACAGTCCCAGGGACCGTATGTGTTATTCTGACCGCAGACTGTCTGCCGTTGTTTATAAGTGACTCCGGGGGAACCCGTGTCGGTCTGTTTCATATCGGTTGGCGGGGGCTGGCCCAGGGGCTGGTTCGGAAGGCTGCAAGATTGTTCAATGGTGATGGACAGGCAGTGGCCTGGCTGGGCCCGGCAATCGGGCCGGGTGCCTTCGAAATCGGCAATGATGTGAAAGCCACCATCCAATCAGCGATACAGGCTTCAGCGAGCTGCTTCAAACCCTCCGTAAACGGCAAGTGGTTCGCGGATCTGTATGCGCTGACGGCGGGCGAGCTGAGACTTGAGGGGGCTGCCTGCAGCTACGATGCGTCGCTTTGTACGTACTCCGCACCGTCGCGCTTTTTTTCTCATCGGCGCAGCAATCCCTGCGGACGGATGGCGTCATTGATCTGGATGGAGTGAGTGATGCGGCGACTGAATAACGGGACCCTGGCGCAATATGCAGGTTAAAACAATGTATCTGTCGTGGTGCCTGCTTTTCGCCCTGGCTATGGTGCCGGTGAATCAACCGGTACGCGCGCAAAAGCCGGTACCGCCGCAAGCGGTCGATTTCACGCTGCCGGATTTGGATGGCCGGCCGGTCAGGCTTTCCAGTTTTCGGGGGCGCTGGGTCATAATCAATTTCTGGGCCACCTGGTGCACGCCCTGCCTCCGGGAAATTCCCGAGTTGATCTGGTTCTCTGAGAGGTACAGTGACAGGGCAACCGTCATTGGAATCAACTACGAGACTACAAAAATACGCAGTGTCCAAAACTTTATAATCAACGTTTTTCGTATCACCGGAAGGTGAGTACGTGGCAAGGCACGTCGGCGAGTTGACGGCAAAAGATCTGGAGAGATTTATTTCGGCTTACCAGTAGCGAAGACCTGAATAATTCAGCATTTGGTCATTGCGAACGAAGTGAAGCAATCCAGCGCTTTTGTCTTGCAAGACCTTCTGGATTGCCGCGTCCTGCCACGCTTCGCTCGCAGCTTCGGCACGCTCCTCGCAACGACACGGTTTATTTGAGCTTCCGCGGTTCTATTCCAGAACACGCACTTTTTTGGAATCCACGTCATCTCGGAATATGGGGGTACGACTATTGCAGCGGTTTCTAGACGGGACGAATCAGGAACTTGTTACTCCACGAGCAGTGAAAAATCCGTGGCGATGACATTCTTGGTCATCGCTCCGATCGAAATGAAATCGACACCGGTTTCCGCAATGGCCCTCACCGTGTTTTCGTCTACGCCGCCGGAGGCTTCCAGCAAAGCTCTTCCGGCAGTGAGCGCCACGGCCTGTTCAAGGCGCTCCACGGAAAAATTGTCGAGCAGGATGCGTGGAGCACCGGCGTCCAGAGCGGCCTGAAGTTCAGTGAGGTTTTCGACCTCGATTTCGATCAGCAAATCGTCCCGCGACCGTTGTTTGGCGTTATCTATAAGCTGCTCGATGGTGGTTTCGCTGCGCAGATGATTCTCCTTGATCAGGATACCGTCGAATAAACCGATGCGATGATTGTAGCCGCCGCCGCAGAGCACGGCATATTTTTGCGCCAGACGCAGGCCGGGTATGGTTTTGCGGGTATCCAGCACGCGTGCATTCGTACCCGCCACCAGATCCACATACCGGCGGGTCTGGGTAGCGGTGCCCGACAGGGTTTGCAAAAGGTTGATTGCGCTGCGTTCCCCGGATAAAACCGGGTGCGCCCGGCCGGTCACGACACAGAGCTCGTCTCCGGACTGGACCGTACGACCGTCCTCGGTATTCCATCGCACATCGATTCCACCGTCGAGCAGGCGGAACGCCTCATCGAAAAAATCAGATCCGGCGAGAACCGCCGATTCTCGGCTGACCAGCCTCGCCTCAAGGGGGACATCCGGAATCAGGTCCGCGGTGAGATCGCCGCTTCCGATGTCCTCATCGATAGCGCGTTTTGCAATGGTGGTGATGTATCCATCGGGGAATTTGAAGCGTGGTCTCATCGCGGCTGAATCCGATCTGTTACACCACAAAGTGTGTCATCGAGGGGCGTGCGAAGCAATACATTAAGGATCCCGGATGAATAGACGGACAAAGAATTGATTGATTCCGGTCATTCATGTAAAACCACGGCGGGCTATTTATTCGATCACACCACGCGATGACAGAAAATCTCTGGACACTGGTAAACACCGCCTTTGAAAAGTATCCGGATAATACGATATGGATCCGCCGTCTATCCAGGGGACGGCGGGAGATCTTCACCTATGCCCAGGTTCAGGCCGCGGCCTTAGCCCTGGCCGAGCAGCTCAAAGATCTGGGAGTCCGCGCGGGGGATCATGTCGGGATACTGTCCGAAAACGGTCCGGAATGGGGGGCTGCCGCGTTTGCGACCTGGAAGATCGGAGGCGTCGTGGCGCCCTTGCACGCCGGCAACAGCGATGACGAGCTCGAGCTCATGGCGCAGGCGCTGGCGCCCAAGGTCATCCTGTATCACGGAGATGATCGCGGATTGGCCAATACCGTAGCTATCGAATTGAGAGAACACGTGGCGGATAACAAGGATGAGAGCCCCGTAGCCGCAAAGCACGACGAAGCTGTGCGGCTGTACACTTCGGGAAGCACGGGCCGGCCGAAACTCGTAAGGTTGTCACACAAGAACATTGTGTCGAACGTGCTCGCAGGTGCGGCCATCGACCTCGACATCAGATCCGACGACCGGTTCCTGTCATTGCTTCCGACTTCTCACGCGTTCGGGTTGAGTTTCGATATGGTGCTGCCGATCCATTGCGGAGCGTGCATGGTGCTGCCGAGGGTGCTGGCGGCCAGTGAAGTGCTGGCAGCCCTGGAGGACGAGCGTATCACGCTCATGATTGCGGTACCCCGCTTGTTTCGAAACGTGATGCACGGCATGGAAAAGAAATTCAAGGACGCCGGTGCGGTCATGCAGTTTTATATCAGGGTTGTCCGCTGCTCGCCGATGCCGCTTCGACGTATCCTGAACTTTCCCATCAGGAGAAAGTTTGGCGGGCATATCAAGGCTTGGGTGAGCGGCGGTTCCAGGCTGGATCCAGAGATCGCACGCTACTATCGCAAACTGGGTTTGCCGCTACGCCAGGGTTACGGCCTGACCGAGACCTCACCCGCGGTCAGCGTTCAGAGAGGCACGGACCACGTGCTGGACAGCGTGGGGGAACCGCTCGGCGGCATCGAGGTAAAACTCAAGGACCCGGACGAGACGGGCACCGGTATTCTGATGGTGCGGGGCCCCAACCTGATGCTCGGTTACGCGGACCAGAAGCAGACTGCGGAAGTAATGGAGGATGGCTGGTTCAACACGGGGGACTTCGCCAGACTGGTCGACGGAAGGAAGATCGTTTTGGCCGGGCGCGCAAAGCGCTTGATCGTGACCGAGGCGGGCAAGAACGTATACCCGGAGGATCTGGAGATCATGCTGGAGCGTTACCCCGAGATCAAAGAGTCCGGCGTGTTCGAGCTGGATGCCCGTCCGGCCGCGGTGTTTGCAGTAGATCCCGAAAACACCGGCAAGGTGAAGGATATTCTCAAACAGTTCAACAGGCGCGTGTCGGGCCACAACCAAATCACGCGCTATGCCGTGGTCGAGGAGCTTCCACGCACGCCGCTGGGGAAGGTTGCCCTGAGGCAATTACCGGACATTTTTCAGAACAGTGAAGTGACCTGAGCGATTTACCGTCGTGAATGGGTTCTGGATGTGGCTAGCCGGCGTGATTGTCGTTCTGATGCTGCTGGTGTTATGGCTGCTGCGAATAGGCCGGAGAGCACAGGGGGCCGAGTGGAACAACGGCCTGATCAACAGCCTGGATGGATTGTGCCGCATCTTTTGCAGCCGTTTTCACGGTCTCGTCTTTGATCCCATCGAAGCGCCGCCAAACGGCGGCGCCATCGTTGCATCGAATCACCTGTCCGGATTGGATCCGCTGCTACTGGCCTGTGCGTCCTCCAAACCGTTACGCTATATGATCGCGACCGAGCAGTACCAAAGACCTTGGTTTAGGTGGTTGTACAGGAGTATGGGAAGCATACCGGTCGATCGGACCGGTGCGCCGGAGAAGGCGTTCTATGCGGCGCGACAAGCCCTTGAAAAAGGTGAACTGATCGTGGTCTTTCCACAGGGGAGAATTACACGCCACGATGAGGACATCCCCCTCAAGCGCGGAGTCATACTGCTGGCGGATCTGGCCCATGCGCCGATCATCCCCGTAAGGCTGTCCGGGATAGTGGGTGTGGGGAGAGTGCTTACCGCGATCTTCATGCGCAGCGAGGCGCGTCTGGATACCGGGACCCCAATACGGGTCGAGGGGCCCCGGGACAACAAGGCAATAGCGGAACTGAAATCGTTTATTTGCGCACCGGCGCCCCACCTCGAGCGAGGCCTGGACCGGAAAAGATCCCAATTCTGACCCCCCGTACACTTGCACCCTAAATCCGCGGAATGCTTGAAAATCCGCGGTAAAACCCCACCTTACCGATAACACAGACAATCGGGGAATCCGACGATGCGGATGGACAAACTCACTTCCAAATTTCAGATGGCGCTGGCGGATGCGCAGAGCCTCGCGGTGGGGCGCGATAACCAGTTCATCGAACCGCTTCACGTAATGGTGGCCCTCCTGGATCAGGAGGGCGGCAGCGTCAGGCATCTGCTGTCGCAGGCGGATGTCAATGTCAACAAGCTGCGCGCGGATCTTGGCCACGCGCTGGACCGCCTGCCGCAGGTCGAGGGGCAGGCCGGCGACGTCCACATTTCGAATGATCTGGGCCGCTTGATGAACGTCATGGACAAGCTCGCCCAGCAGCGGGACGACGCCTACATCTCCAGCGAGCTGTTCGTGCTGGCGGGGGTGGAGGACAAAGGATCGCTGGGTCGTATCCTGAAAGACAACGGCGCCGTCAAAGGCAGCCTCGAAAAGGCCGTGGAAAATGTGCGCGGTGGCCAGAGCGTGGATGACCCAAACGCCGAGGAACAACGCCAGGCCCTGGAAAAATACACCATCGACGTCACCGAGCGCGCCGAGCAGGGCAAGCTCGATCCCGTCATCGGCCGTGACGACGAGATTCGGCGGTGCATCCAGGTACTGCAAAGGCGAACCAAGAATAACCCCGTGCTGATCGGTGAACCCGGCGTTGGCAAGACCGCCATCGTCGAAGGCCTGGCCCAGAGAATCGTAAACAACGAGATACCGGAGGGGCTGCAGGGCAAACGTGTGCTGTCGCTCGATATGGGCGCTTTGATTGCCGGTGCAAAATACAGGGGTGAATTCGAGGAACGCCTCAAGGCGGTGCTGAATGACCTGGCCAAACAGGAGGGACAGATCATCCTGTTCATCGATGAAATGCACACCATGGTCGGCGCCGGCAAGGCGGAAGGCGCTATGGACGCCGGCAACATGCTGAAGCCCGCACTGGCACGAGGCGAGCTTCATTGCATCGGGGCGACAACGCTCGACGAATACAGAAGGTATGTAGAAAAAGATGCAGCCCTCGAGCGACGTTTTCAAAAAGTGCTGGTGGATGAACCCAATGTGGAGGACACCATCGCAATCCTCCGCGGGTTGAAGGAAAAATACGAGGTGCACCACGGCGTGGATATCACGGACCCCGCGATCGTATCCGCTGCGACGCTGTCCCATCGCTACATTACCGACCGCCAGTTGCCGGACAAGGCCATCGATCTGATCGATGAAGCCGCCAGCAAAATCCGCATGGAAATCGACTCCAAACCGGAGCAGATGGACAAGCTGGACAGACGTGTGATTCAGCTCAAGATCGAACGGGAAGCGTTGAAGAAAGAGACCGACGAGGCGTCGAGGAAGCGTCTGGCGGACCTGGAACGGCAGATTGCTGATCTGGACAAAGAGTACTCCGATCTGGAGGAGATCTGGAAGGCGGAGAAAGCGGCCGTGCAGGGTTCGCAGCATATCAAGGAAGAGCTGGACAGGGCCCGGCTCGAACTGGAAACAGCCCAGCGTGCTCAGAACCTCGCGCGCATGTCGGAACTGCAGTATGGACGCATCCCGGAACTCGAGAAGCAGCTGAAGGCGGCACAGGTCGGGGAACACTCGGAGACCCGGTTGTTGCGCAACAACGTCACCGAGGAAGAGATCGCCGAGATCGTGTCGAAGTGGACCGGGATTCCGGTGTCCAAAATGCTCGAAGGTGAACGCGAAAAACTGCTGCGTATGGAGTCCGAGCTGCACCAACGGGTGATTGGTCAGGACGAGGCCGTCACGGCGGTTTCGAACGCCGTACGGCGCTCCAGGGCCGGTCTGTCGGATCCCAATCGACCCTACGGTTCTTTTCTGTTTCTGGGACCCACGGGTGTCGGCAAAACCGAGTTGTCCAAGGCCCTGGCCGCGTTCCTTTTCGATACCGAGGACGCAATGGTGCGCGTCGACATGTCCGAATTCATGGAGAAACACTCCGTTGCCCGGCTCATCGGTGCGCCGCCCGGATATGTCGGATACGAAGAAGGGGGACACCTTACCGAGTCCGTTCGCCGCAAACCCTATTCGGTTATCCTGATGGACGAGGTCGAGAAAGCTCACCCAGACGTGTTCAATGTATTGTTGCAGGTGCTCGATGACGGCCGCCTGACCGACGGCCAGGGCAGGACCGTGGATTTCCGCAACACGGTGATCGTCATGACCTCGAATCTTGGATCACAAATGATCCAGGATATGGCCGGTGAGGAGAACTACGAGCAGATGAAATCGACGGTGATGGATATTGTGGGCCAACACTTCCGTCCCGAGTTCATCAACCGGATCGATGATATGGTGGTGTTCCACCCGCTGCAGCGGGAACAACTGCACGAAATCGCGAAGATCCAGATCCAGTACCTGCGACAGCGACTGCAGGCCCGGGACCTCGATCTCATTCTATCGGAGGCCGCTCTCGACAAGGTCTCGGCCGTTGGATTCGACCCGGTATACGGCGCGCGTCCGCTGAAACGTGCCATCCAGACCCGGATAGAAAATCCACTGGCGGAGGAAATCCTTAGCGGTCGGTTTTCCCCGGGTGACGTCATCCGGGTCGATATCGACGGCGACCGTCTGGTTTTCACAAAAGCGGATGAATCGAAAGTGATGGTTGCCTGACGGGCCTGTAGAAACTTCTCATCCCGACCCTTCTCCCCTCGAAAAGGGGAGAAGGGATCGATCGGTAACGGCGTACGAAGCAGGATGAAGTCCCCTGTCCCAGCCATGGGTTAGGCTATCGTTGGGTTTCATCCAGTGCGGCCCTGCGTTCTTCCACTTTTTCCAGGAGTCTCTCGCACAACTCGTTGTTCCGTGAATTCGTGCCGTATGCCTCGTCGGCCAGAATGAGCAGTAGGGTCTGTGCGGTATGGGTATATGCCGCACCGAGTTGTTCACGGATGAGCGCACCTTCATTGGCAGCCCATGCCGAGAATTTTGGGGTATTGCTGCTCGCGTAGCACAGCGCCCGATTCTTGAGGATGATGCCGTCGTCCCGCCGGAGAAGGCGCACCCGGTTGGCCATTACGAAATGTGACAGCCTGTATCGCTTGTCCGCGAGCATCAGGCCGATGCCCGTCGTCTCCACTTCGAGTATCGTATTTGCCCCCGCCTTGTTTGCCGTATCGCCAGCGTCGTTGCCTGCGGATGCGTTTCCCCTGGCATCCGGGGTAAATAAAGGATTTTCGCCGGGAAACCGGCCCGCGGCCACGATGTGATTGGTCAATCCTTCGGCAATTGATTCCTCCGATAGCAGTCGGGCCAGTGCGCCGGTGGCCGCTTCGATCCGTTCTTTCTCCGCATCCGACAAACGGCTGTCCAGGGATTTTTCGACGGCGTTGAATACCATGCCCAGTGCAACCACGCCGAGGGCGATTTCCGGCGGCAGCATATATGCCACGCCACTGTCCCAACCATCCCCATCGTCTTCGGGTTTCTTTCGGTTGGGTTGTTCAAGTTTTACTTCGCGTCGAAGTGGCCGCACGCCGACCCCCAGCGCACCGTATTTTCCACCGATGCGGGCGAGGCGTCTTTTTCTGATGCGCTGCCGCTGTTCTTCGACCCGTTTCTCTTGTTCTTGCGCGGCGCGGGTTTCGGCCTCGTCCTCGATGCGTTTTCGTTGCTGAATCTCGGGATCGATGGCCTCGAGTTGTACCAGCGACCATCGATCGTTACTGTCCTCGGCCGCCTTGCGATACCACTCGATGGCTTTGTCCATGTCCTGCTCGACCCCGTGGCCTTGCCGATACATCTCTGCGAGTCGTCTCTGTGAAAACAGATCCCCATGCTCGGCTGCCCTACGATACCAGATTGCCGATTCGGCCGGATCGTCTGACACGTTGGTGCCGCGGTAGTAAATGTTGCCCAGGGTCACCGCGGCGCCGATGTGTCCTTTCTGCGCGGCATCGCGATACCAGCTGATCGCCGTCGGGTAATCTCTTTTTACGCATTCACCGTACCAGTACAGGTTGCCCAGGATGTTAGACGCTGCGGCGTCGCCGTCCTCTACCCGCCGGTCGTATTCAGCCCGTTTTTCCACGGCGAAGCGGCACGGCTCGAACAGCCCCGCTTTTGCGGCGCGGGATCGGGCCTTGCGATATTTCTTCAGCTTCTTGTAGGAGTCGCCACGGTCAGTTTCGTTGAGGGTCGAGTACGTGCGGATCTGATCAAGCAGGGCTTCTCCTTGTTGCATGCCAAGTACGGCGATCTGTTTGGCGCCCAACTCCAGGTAATTGGTACTGCCGGGAGTGAAGTACATGACACTGAAGGCCCGGGCGTCTTCCTCCCAGATAAACTGCTCCCCGGGGTCGAGGTGGGTGAAGAAATAAGCATCCTTCTGGGCCACGCCCAGCCATTCCTGGCCGGCAAACAGGTGTCGTCTCGATCCTCCCGGCTGGATGATGTACACCAGCGCCTTATCGGCATTGACGTCGCCGCGTGGCTTGTTGTCGCCGTGAAGCGGCGTGAACGTCAGTATCGAAACAGCTGCCATCACCGCAGTGATCAAACCGGCGTGCATCACACTCGATATGAATCTCATGTTCGAATCACGATATTTAAGGCCACAATTCATTGCGCAGGCGATCGATCCGTCCTGGCGACCGACGCCCACAGATCGTGCGCATCGCTGTGTTGAATCTCGCCTGAAACGATGTCGCCCGGCCGAACATCCGTGGCCTGGAGAAACACATTGCCGTCGATTTCGGGTGCGTCGGCAGATGTGCGCCCAACGGCGCAGCGGTCTTCTACCTCATCGATCAGAATATCCAGGGTTTGCCCGACCTTTTTTCGCAGTCGCGAGGCGCTGATCTCCTGCTGGACCTGCATGAATCGTTCGTATCGCTCCGCCTTGACCGGTTCGGCAACCGGGTCCGGCAGATCGTTCGCTTTCGCTCCATCCACAGGCGAATACCTGAAGCAACCGACCCTGTCGAGCTGTGCTATTTGTAGAAAATCCAGCAGCTGTTCAAACTCCTCCTCGGTTTCCCCCGGGAAGCCCACGATGAATGTGCTGCGAATACACAGGTCCGGACATATTTTGCGCCATCCGTTTATTCGTGCAATCGTATCTTCCGTGGCGGCAGGACGCTTCATCAGCTTGAGTATGCGGGGGCTGGCGTGCTGGAAAGGAATATCGAGATACGGCAGGATCCTTCTTTCCGCCATCATGGGAATGATGCCATCGACGTGCGGGTAGGGATAGACGTAGTGGAGGCGAATCCACACCCCCAGTGAACCGAGTGCGTCGCAAAGTTCAGGCAGTCGAGATCTCACCGGACGGCCGCTCCAGAAACTCGTTCGATACTTGAGATCGACGCCGTATGCGCTGGTATCCTGTGAGACGATGAGCAGTTCTTTCACACCGGATTCCACCAGCCTTTCCGCCTCGATGAGAATGTCCGCCGCCTCTCGGCTGGCCAGGTTGCCGCGCATGGAAGGGATTATGCAGAACGTGCAGCGATGGTTGCAGCCTTCGGATATTTTGACGTATGCGTAATGCGCGGGCGTCAGCTTTATTCCCTGCGGCGGCACCAGATTGATGAAAGGATCGTGTTGCTGCGGAGCGGGCAGGTGCCGGTGAACAGCGCGCATGACGTCCTCATAGGCGTGTGGGCCGGTCACACCCAGCACCTGCGGGTACCTGCTGTAAATCTCCTCTTTTCTGGCTCCAAGACAGCCGGTCACGATCACTTTGCCATTTTCATCCAGGGCTTCGCTTATCGCCTCGAGGGATTCCTCTTTGGCAGCGTCTATGAATCCGCAGGTGTTGACGATAACCAGATCTGCATCGTCGTAGGATGGAACGACATCGTATCCTTCAACACGCAACTGGGTCAGAATCCTTTCGGAATCGACCAGCGCCTTGGGACACCCAAGGCTGATGAATCCGACTTTCGGGGATGTTGAATTTTCGGACATTGAATCGGGAGTTGGCTCCGGCTGCCCGGCAGATCGGACCGGCGGTTGCCTATTGTGACCGATGAAGCTATCCACGCCAAGAACTTACCCCGCATTTTGCACCGGGCGGGGCTGTGCCCGGGTTATTCTTGAGATCGCAGTCGTATAGAATGAGCGAACCCGTTACCGTCCATTACGGCAAAAAAACCTGGATGACGCCAACAAAAGCATTCCGATCCGGATGAATCCGTTCGTTGAATATTTCAAATCCCATGGCGAAACATCGGAGCCGGGTTGCTACGGGGAATCTTTGTCCAGGTTGCCCGGCGATATCGAGGAGCTCTGTCGAATCGTGCAGGGCCTGATCATCCATCCCGGCTGGATTTCGGATTACCGGGCATCCATTCCGGAAGACCGGGTTTACTCCGAGCTGCAGGCCCGGACAGTGGTCGAAATACTGGATACGGTCCAGCATCTCCAGGGCGGCTCGCTTGCCGAAGCACGGCCGCCGGAACTGCGCGCAGTCGGAACCTCCCGGAATTCAGCATTACTTCTGTGCAGCATCCTGCGGACACAGAACATCGCCGCGCGACTGAGGTGCGGATTCGCGCCTTATGTTCGGGAGGGTCGATTCGAGGACCATTGGATTTGCGAGTACTGGTCGGACGCCGACAAATATTGGGTGCGCGTCGATCCCCAGCTGGATGCGCTGCGGTGCCAGGCATTCGCTGTCGACTTCGACCCGCAAGATGTTCCCATCGACGCCTATCTGTATGCGGGTGAAGTCTGGGTAATGTGTCGCAGGGGAAGGGTGGATCCGGACCTGTGCGGGAATTCCGATTTGCGCGGACTTGGATTCATCAAAGGCAACATAGTTCGTGACATCCTGGCGCTGAACAAGGTCGAGGCAATGCCTTGGGATTCCGGCTGGGGGATTGTTGGCGGCGGGTTTTCGAAGGACGTTGAACGCAGTCAGTTGAGTTATATCGATCGCCTTGCCCGCTGCAGCGCAAATTCGCTCGTGCACCTGGCGCACAGTTTCTTCGCTGACGATGAAAGGATCCGCTTCCCCGGGGGCTGGGACCTGTCAATGGCGCCGACGCTGAGGCAGTTGATGGATGACCCCGATTGCGGGGGGATTATCTGAATAATCCCGGCGGGGCCGCCGCTCCTACCGGGGCGGTTCTCAGCGGCCGGCTGCCAAGAGCTCATGGATGCCGGTAATCTCGAAATCCGCCTGGGCGCGCCGGCCCATCATGGCTTCGGTGTCCGCACCTGCAACGAATTCGAGCGTTATGGCGGCATCCATGCCGACATTCCTGGCCCCGGCCAGTTCGTCATTGCCACCATCGCCCACGAACAGGCAGCGATGCGCCGGCACCCCCAGATCTTCCAGCATGGTGAAATAGATTTCTTTCTCCGGTTTGATATAACCCACGGCGCAGGAGAACACGGCGTTGTCAAAAAGAGTGGCGATATGCGAATCGGGCCAGCTCGAGCTCTCGATTGCATCGGCATTACTGATCAGTCCGAGCAATTTGTGCCGGGACTTGATTGAACCAATGGTTTCGAGCACGTGGGGGGGCACGTTGGACAGCGCCGCGTCGAATTGACTAAGCCGCAATCGGGATGCGTGTTCGGTCTTGTCTGCGCTGATGTCGGGATCCAGTTTGCACACGATATCGCGCACGACGTCGTTTGGATCGGTGATCCTGCCTCTCAGACGATCATCGGTGTCGCTGAACAACGCATCACGCCAGTCTTTTTCCGAGACCTCCAGGTAGTCCCATGGGTTTATTCCGGATGTGTATACCGGGTCCAGACTGATCAAGGTGTGGAACAAATCGAATATGACCGCGTCGTAGTTGGCGAGATCGGGTTTCATTGTTGCTGCATCGACCGGGTGGCAGGCCGCCCTGGTGCAACAGGCGTATGGATTCCGTCAGTCGGCGCGCGGTGGCGTCATCGGGATGGGAAAGGGCGTGATTTTTCCCGTCTTGTCATCGCTGGTGGACAGGATCTTGTTTTTTCCTTCTTTTTCGACCTCGTCGATCCTGACTACGGCATGAAGCGGCAGCCAGGTACGTTTCACACCGGAAAACTGCGATTTCAGCTGCTCTTCCGACGGGTCGACGACGAGTTTTGAGCGCTCACCAAAGATGATGTCGCCGATTTCCACGAAAGCGTACAGGCCGTTCTGGCTCACCTCGTGGGCATACAATTCGATCACATTTCCCTGGTTATGAAAAATTACCCGGTAGATGCTTTTGTTTTCGTCACTCATAATGGCTTGATTTGGCTCCCTGGTTCGGGCGCTGCGGTATTCTATGTGTGTATAGGGGTTGTATGAAAGTGTTTCAAGGCTTATTTAATCTCATTCATACGAATTTCAGGACAAATTCTCCATGACCGATCATCCCGCCGCCGGGCCGCTGCGTATGTTCATTCAGAGGCTGGTCGGCACATATCGGGAAATCCCTGAACACTCGTCGAGCCGGAGCCGAACCCTGCTGACGTTGATCCTGGCGGAAACCCTGCTGGGTGAACGTCTCATGCGCAGAGATGCCAGCGTGTCTCCCCTTCAGGTCGTGGTAATCGGGCCGACACAGGCCGGCAAGAGTACGGTGGTCAATCTCCTGCTCGGAATCCACAAGGCCGAGTCCAGCCCATTGGCGGCTTTTACCAGGGAACTCAACGGATTCGTGCAATCTCGGCACGGTGAGCATTTCGGGTGGATTCGTGAAATATTCGGTGACGAGCACCTGCGCCTGGAAAAGGTCGAGTATCAGGCCGGACCGGACGCCGTGGTCTGGGATACACCTGATTTCGACTCTCATCG
>CAMYOI010000062.1 GCA_947259955.1 uncultured Gammaproteobacteria bacterium | reverse complement strand
GGCATGTAAGCTGCGTAAAGTGCACTCTTGTCCTTGATTGTCAGGGACAAAACAGTCGGTCTGGCTTCACCGTTCTCGATTCCAATATCTTCTGCCATTACTTTTTACCAACTTTGGTTAGGTCCAGGAAAAGATCTTCCAGCAGCAGATTCTTGTCCAGAGGCGAATTCGTGTCCTGGAGATATCTCCCGACCCGCTCTAATAATGCGAACACCCGCTTTAAGTGTATTCGTTTTGACGTGGGATGCAACCAGTCCAACTGGTCTGGATTGATTAAACCGGGCGATTTTGGCATATACCGCGTCTTAACGAGGTCGCTCATAACACCATAAAATATACTCAGTGAACTGGCCATACCCAGATCTTTCCATTTTCCAGGGAGCGTCGTCACATCGATTCGACCGCTCATGACTGACTGGATGTCGCGAATTACCGCATCACGCGCATCCAGGAAGCCTGAACTGAGGTATTCCTCTGCCAGCAAGGGAGCTCCTCGGGCCACATCCAGGGCGATAGCGGCGCGGCCATTGTCCGTTTTGCCTGATAGCCAGGTGAGCGCCTCGTCGCGCGGTGGAATGCGGAAATCTATCCTGGAGCAACGGCTGAGAATGGTAGCCGGCAGCAGGTCCGGACGATCCGATACGAGGATGAAAACCGTATTCGTTGGCGGCTCCTCGAGACTTTTTAGCAATGCGTTGGCGGCATTGATATTCATCTTGTGCGCGGGCGTGATCAAAACGACTTTAAAGGAACCATGACCAAAGCTGATGATCGCGTTGGACAATGCGCGCACCTGATCAACGGAAATGACCGATTTGGGCTGCTGTCCTGGCTTCGTGACGTAGTAACGCATGCCGTATCGTTGCAGCAACGAGCCCTCCGGATCGAGCTCCGCCTCCGGGCACAGGACGTGGAAATCTGGGTGCGAGGCAGCGGAAAATCCGCGAACTTCGCCGAGCAGCATCTCCGAATATCGGCACGCCACCTCGTTTTTGCCCAGCCCAGGGGGGCCGCAAAACAACCAGGAATGCGGCATCCTATCCCGGTCTGCGGTGATTTTCCGCAAGATGCCCTCGTTCCAGGGAGCTATCATCGTTCGATTGCCGATTCCTCGAGGTAGCGTCCCAGTATATCGATTACCTGTTTCTCTACTTCATTCAAGGACAATGTCCCATCGACAATCCTGATCCGTTCCGGATGCATTCGCGCCAGGTCCAGATAAGCTCGCCGCACGTTGGATTTGAACTCCTTTTCCTCGGCTTCAAAACGGTCCGGCGCCGTCTGGCGACGCTGACTGGCCCGTATTCGGCCGATTTCCGGGTCGACGTCGATCAGCAGGGTCAGATCGGGCCTCAGGCTTCCCTGCACAATGTTTTCAAGGATTTCGACGTCAGACCAGGGCAAGCCTCGGCCCGCGCTCTGATAGGCGAACGTGGCGTCGGTGAAACGGTCGCACAGTACCCAGATACCTTTTGACAGCGCCGGTTCGATCGTTTCGGACAGGTGCTGGGCCCGCGCCGCAAAAATCATCAGCAATTCCGCCAGCGAGTCGATGTGGAGTTCATGCCCTTCGAGGATAAGGCATCGCAGTTTCTCGCCGAGTTGCGTACCTCCGGGCTCACGAGTCACTACCGCATCGATTTCTCTTTCCCCGAGCAGCCGCTCGATAAATACCATGCTGGTCGTCTTGCCCGCGCCATCCTGCCCTTCCACAGTAATGAATTTGCCCCTGGATTGCATAAACCGTCAGTCGCCGGATGCAGAGATTTTATTTCTGTTACCACCCAACTGATACCGGGCAACGGCCTGATTGTGTTCCGGGAGTGTTTCGGAAAACTGGTGCGAACCATCACCGCGGGATACGAAATACAGTGCCCGAGTGTCCGCGGGGCGGAGCGCGGCCCTGATAGCGTCTGCCCCGGGGTTGGCTATCGGCGTGGGCGGGAGCCCGAAACGCATATACGTATTGTAGGGCGTGTCCTGACTGAGGTGTGAACGCGTCAGGTTTCCGTCAAAACCGTCACCCAGTCCGTAGATCACGGTGGGATCCGTCTGCAGCCGCATTTCCTTCCGTAAGCGGTTATTGAACACGGCGGATATGGTTGCTCTTTCCTCGGGTTTTCCGGTTTCTTTTTCAATTATAGAGGCGAGAACCAACGCCTCGTCCTTGTTTTTCAGTAACGTACCGGGCAGTCGCGCCTCCCATTCCCGATCCACAACTTCAACCATCCGCTCGAAGGCCTGATGCAGAATATCGATAGCGGATGTGCCCGCGTCGAAAATATAGGTATCCGGGAAGAATCGACCCTCCGGATGCAGTCCCTCGTGTCCCAGTTCGGACATGATCTCGGAAACCGATCTCGGTGCGATGCGGTTTTTTAGAACGGGATGGGCTCCAAGCACCGACAGGAACTGTTCGAAAGTCCACCCTTCGATCAGGGTGATGGAATAGGTTATGACGTCCCCTTCGACGAACTTGTCCAGCAGCCGGCCCAGGGACGTGCCCTCATCTATTTGATATTCGCCAGCTTTCAGCGATCCGGTGTCTCCCCTTCGATAACTCCACAGGATGAAAGCGTATGGTTCGGAAAGCAGGCCGGTATCGACCAGATTCCGCGCCACGGTCGATACCCCTTCCCCGGGGCTGATGGTGAATCGCGCGCTGCCGTGAACTGGTTGGTTGCTGCTCCATTGCAGGTAACCTGCCGCGATCACGAGTGCCGAAACCAGGATGGTGAAAAAGATTCCGATTGCCCGAACCACGGTTCCAGTTTGTCAGACTCCTAGCTCAAGCGTCTAAGTGCAATCGTACCGTTGGTCCCACCGAAGCCGAAGGAATTACTCAGCGCAACATCGAATTCAACATCTCGCGCGGCGTTGGCGACGAAGTCCAGATCGCACTCCGGGTCAGGATCGTGCAGATTGATCGTCGGGGGCAATATCTGATGATGAAGAGCGAGCGCGGTATAGACCGCCTCCACCCCTCCGGCCGCACCCAACAAATGGCCAATCATGGATTTGGTGGAACTGACCGCCAATTTGAACGCATGATCGTCGAAGCTCGATTTGACGGCCATTGTTTCGGCGATGTCTCCTTGCGGTGTGGACGTCCCGTGGGCGTTGATGTAGCCCACCTCGTCCGGGTTGATTGCGGCATTTCTCATGCAGTTGTTCATGCACTGCGCCGCACCTTCGCCGCCGGGAGACGGGCTGGTCATGTGGTACGCGTCGGCGCTCATGCCAAACCCGGCCAGCTCCGCGTAGATCCGCGCGCCGCGGGCCCGCGCGTGTTCCAACTCCTCGAGCACCAGCACGCCCGCACCTTCCCCCATCACGAACCCGTCCCGCCCCCTGTCCCAGGGTCTGCTTGCGGCCTCCGGGGCATCGTTCCGCGTACTGAGCGCCTTGGCGTTGGAGAATCCGGCCATGGCGGTGGGCGTAATGGCCGCTTCGGCGCCGCCGGCAATCATGACATCCGCGTCACCATATTCGATGAGCCGCCCGGCCTCACCTATGGCATGGGTCCCCGTCGTGCAAGCGGTTACCATCGACAGGTTCGGGCCCTTCAGTCCATACATGATCGAAAGGTTGCCGGATATCATATTGATGATCGACATGGGAACGTAGAATGGCGATATGCGCCGGGGTCCTTTTTGTTCATAGGTAAGGGCCATTTTTTCGATTGTCTCCACACCACCAATGCCGGAGCCAATGTATACGCCAACGCGATTTGCATTGCGTTCGTCGATCTCCAGACCGGAATCGGCAAACGCATCCATTCCCGTAGCCATACCGAGCTGAATGAATCGGTCCATTTTACGGGTGTCTTTGGGCGAGAAATAATTTTCTGCGTGGAACTCGTCCGCCTGACCCGCGATGGTGCTGGCGATGCCCGCGGCATCGAAACGATCGATGGGTCCGATTCCGCTGTTTCCGTCGACGATGCGCCGCCAGTTGTCATCGATGCCGACACCGAGGGGAGAAATAATACCCAGTCCTGTAACGACAACGCGGCGATCACCCATATGACAAACTTACCGATGTGAATCCCTGGATTACGAAACGCACGGCGCTTCCCTGGTCAGCAGCCCTGCCATGATCCCGGATGATGACGTCACGACCGACTATTGGAAACCACGAGGCCGATTTGCTTGAACGGCAGCGGCCCCGCAACACACCGGATCCCGTTCAGGTCTTCTGGTTGATGTAATCGATAGCCTGCTGAACCGTAGTGATCTTTTCCGCTTCCTCGTCCGGTATCTCCGTTTCGAACTCTTCCTCAAGAGCCATTACCAGCTCGACCGTATCGAGCGAGTCTGCGCCCAGATCATCCACAAACGATGCCTCGGCCGTAACCTGATCCTCCCCTACACCCAGCTGTTCGACGACAATCTTCTTGACGCGTTCTTCAACACTGCTCATGAGTAAAATATCCTCCAATAAAACCAGCCTGTTCAGGCCGCATAGTTAACAACAATCCGGGTAGCAAGTCCAATGTTGACGCAATATTGGATGATACACGGCTTTGGTTTGAATCCCGTAAAATTCAGAATTCCAATCACCTAAAAATCAATACGTCATATACATGCCACCGTTGACATGCAGGGTTACGCCGGTAATGTAACAGGCGACGCCCGACGCCAGAAATACAACGGCCTGAGCGACATCTTCCGGCGTTCCAAGGCGCCCCACGGGAATCCGTCGAAGCAGCTGTTCCCGCTGCGATTCCGATAGTGCGCGCGTCATTTCGGTGTCGATGAATCCCGGGGCAACCGCATTAACCGTTACACCCCTGGTGGCAACCTCCGCGGCCAGGGATTTGGTGAATCCGACCATGCCCGCCTTGGCCGCGGCGTAATTGCACTGGCCCGGGTTGCCGGACGCGCCGACTACGGAGGTAACGTTGACAATCCTTCCGTGTCTGGCTTTGGTCATACCGCGCAGGCATGCCTTGCTGACACGGTAAACGGATTTCAGATCGGTATCGAGCACGTCATCCCACTCAGCCTCGCTCATCCTGAGCAGCAGATTGTCGCGGGTGATGCCCGCGTTGTTGATAAGCACCGTGGGTGCACCCCGCTCTCGGCGTACCTTGTCTACAAGTTCGGTAACCGCTGCAGAATCGACAACGTTCAGCACGGCGCCGCTGCCGGAGAGACCACGCTCGCTGAAATAGCCGTCAATTATCGAAGCTCCCCTATCGGAGGTCGCGGTGCCGATGACAACACCCCCGGCCCGGGCCAGTGCGGTCGCTATGGCTTTCCCGATGCCCCGAGTGGCCCCGGTAACGAGGCATACTTCATTGTCGAGGTTAACCTGCATATTTTGCCGACTTCTAATAGACGAGGAGGATAGAGCCCCAGGTAAAACCACCACCGAAACCTTCCATGATGACTTTCTGGCCGCGTTGGATTCGGCCGTCGCGAACGGCTTCGTTAAAAGCGAGCGGTATCGACGCGGCGGAGGTATTTCCATGGCGATCAACGGTAACAATCACCCGATTCATATTCATATCCAGCTTTTTCGCGGTCGCGTTGATGATTCGTATATTGGCCTGGTGGGGTATGAGCCAATCTATGTCGGATTTTTCAAGCGAGTTCGCCAGCAGGGTTTCATCAACGATGTCGCCGAGTGCCTTTACCGCCCATTTGAACACTTCACTGCCGCGCATCTGGGTGTAGGCTTCGCCCTTCAGCACCTGTTCGTAATTCGCCGATACGCCCATGGGAACGCTCAGAAGCTCGTGGTATTTACCATCGGCATGCAAATGCGTCGACACGATGCCGGGTTCATCCGACGCCTCCAGCACGACGGCGCCGGCGCCATCTCCGAAAAGAATGCAGGTGTTCCGGTCCGTCCAGTCGATGATGCGGCTGAAGGTTTCCGCACCCACCACCAGGGCCTTCTTCGAGGCGCCGGTCAGAAAAAAACGGTTCACAACGTCCAGAGCGTATACAAACCCGGTACAAACCGCCTGAATGTCGAATGCGGGTCCACCATTATGGATTCCCAGGCGGTCCTGAAGGAGACAGGCCACACTGGGAAAGACGTGATCCGGTGTCGTGGTGGCGACGACGATCAGGTCGAGTTCCTGCGGAGATATACCGGCTTCGTCGAGTGCCGCCCGGGATGCGTGCTCGGCCAGATCGCTGGTGCGCTCATGGGCGGCAGCGATTCGCCGTTCACGGACTCCGGTGCGCGAGATGATCCACTGCTCGGTCGTGTCCACCATTTTTTCCAGTTCCGCACTGGTCAGCACTTTCTCCGGCAAATAACCGCCCGTGCCGATGACTCGTGCGAAGCTCAATGGGGTACTGCCTGCAGGGTCCGGGAAAGCTCATCCGCCAGATGGCCGATGAGCTTTTCCCTGACTGCTGTAGCGGCTACCAGCAGCGACTGCCTGAAAGCCAGGGCATCCGCGCCGCCATGGCTCTTTATCACGATCCCGTTCAGGCCGATCAGGGTGGCGCCGTTGTACCTTCGGTGGTCGATTTTTTTTCTGAAGGCATTGACGATGGGCAATGCAAACATACCGGCAAATTTTCTGAACGCGTTCCTGCTGAATTCTTCCCTCATTATGCTGGAAATCATCGTGGCCAGGCCCTCGCTGGCCTTGAGCGCAACATTGCCGTCGAATCCGTCGCACACGATCACGTCGACGTCACCCGTATAGATGGCGTCGCCCTCCACGTATCCGCAATAGTTCAGCCCGCTCTGCTGAATCAGTTCAGCAGCCCGCTTGACAATACCATTACCCTTTATGTCCTCGACGCCGATATTCAGCAAGCCGATGCTTGGCCTGGGCTTGTGCTCGACCCGTTTTACCAGCACCGAACCCATTATGGCGAATTGGAGCAGCAGCTCCGGCGGACTGTCGACATTTGCGCCGAGATCGAGCACGTGGACATGTCCCCGGAGCGATGGCAGTGCCGCAACGATTGCAGGCCTATCGATGCCCGGCAGTGTTTTGAGAACGAAACGCGAAGTCGCCATCAGGGCACCCGTATTCCCCGCGCTAAGACAGGCATCCGCCTCACCGGATTTTACCAGATTGATTGCGACCCGCATGGAAGAATCCTTTTTGCCGCGCAGGGCCCGTGCCGGGTCTTCGTTCATCTCCACGGTCTCCGAAGCAGGTTGAACCTTGATACTGCTCGTCCCTGGGCCCGACTTGGTGAGTTGCGCTTCGATATGGTCCGGTTTTCCGACCAGGATCAGGTTCAGATCATTTTCGTGCGCGAGTGCCGCCAATGACCCGGGGACCGTTACTTGCGGGCCATGGTCTCCACCCATTGCATCGACGGCAATGGTGATGCTCACGATAAGCCTGGATTTTTCACCTAACGACTATACGCCAAAAGGCTATTCGTCCTCCTCGGACTTGATTTGTACCACCTGTTTGCCCCGGTAGTACCCCGTGGAAGTGGTGTGATGCCGGCGGTGCAGCTCCCCGGTTACCGGGTCGGTGGATAACGTGGGTTTACCCAGGGCGTCGTGGGAGCGCCGCATACCCCGCTTGGACGGTGTTTTTCGGTTCTGTTGTACGGCCATGTTGGTCCTTGCTTACAAATGATTAATCAAAACAATGACATAACGCAATCGGGTCGGCGTTACATCGTGTATGGTCGGCGCATCATATAGATGGCCGGTGGACCTGTCAAAACCTAGCAAAAATCACGCGAACGCGCGGTCAGCTCGCCCAGCCAGCCGCTCAGATCCCACAGCTTCCCGGCCACCAGGTGCAATACGCCGTCTTCTTTTTGCACCCGTCCGGTCACGGCGAGCAGCCTCGAACACAGCAGAGCCTGACGCTGGGTTTCGGCGGTCCCGGGCCAGACCACGACATTGACGTATCCGGTCTCGTCCTCCAGGGTCATGAAAATCACCCCGGACGCCGAGCCGGGGCGTTGACGGTTGATGACCAGCCCTGCGGCAGTCGCCGTCGAGCCGTCACGCAACGCCCACAAGTGCTGTGCAGGGCATACGCTCTCACGGTCCAGGCGTTCCCGCAGCAAGGCGATAGGATGACGCCGGAGACTGAGGCCGACATGGGCATAGTCGGCAACAATGTTCTCACCTTCGGTGGGGTGCCGCAGAAGAGGGTCTGCTTCGGCAAATCGAGGCGAGGGCAGCACAGGCATGGATCTTTCGACTCCGCTGACTGACCAGAAAGCCCGGTGCCTGTGACCGCTCAGGCTGATCAGCGCGTCCGCCGAAGCCAGACACTCCAGGTCGTGTCGATTCAGTTCGGCACGGTCACCGAGATCCTGAACGTCGATGAAGGGACCATATTCGCGGGCACGGACAATGCGCGCCATGCCTGACTCCGAAAGGCCCTTGACGCGTCTCAGGCCCAGTCGGAGGGTCGATGCGCCTTCCACGGTGGAATCCACGATACTGTACTGAACATCGACGGGCAGCACATCGACGCCGTGCCGGACTGCGTCCGCCACCAGTTGGGCAGGCGCGTAAAAACCCATCGGCAGGCTGTTAAGCAAAGCGCAGGTGAATATGGCCGGGTGGTGCCGTTTGAGCCATGCCGATACATAGGCCAGCAGGGCAAAACTCGCCGAGTGGGACTCGGGAAAACCGTACTCACCGAATCCCTGTATCTGTTGACATATCTGGTCGGCAAACTGGCTGCCGTAGCCGCGTTCGCGCATGCCCTGCTTTAGCTTCTCCTGGAACTTCTGCAGCCCGCCCCGCCGCTTCCAGGCTGCCATACTGCGCCGCAGCTGATCCGCTTCCCCCGGGGTGAAACCAGCGGCGACAATGGACAGTTGCATAACCTGCTCCTGGAATATGGGCACGCCCAGAGTACGCTCCAGTACACTCCTGACCTCGTGGCTGGGGTACGTCACCGGCTCCGTCCCGTTCCGGCGCCGCAGATACGGATGGACCATTTCGCCCTGTATAGGCCCGGGCCGGACAATGGCGATCTCGATGACCAGATCGTAGTAAGAGCGAGGCCTCAGCCTGGGCAGCATCGACATCTGGGCGCGCGACTCGATCTGGAATACACCGATAGTGTCGGCTTTCTGCAGCATGCGGTAGACCTCCGGATCCTCCGCGGGCACATCCGCCATGGACCAGCGGCGGCCCGTTTGCTTTGACAGATAGGACAGTGCCTTGCGAATAGCAGTGAGCATACCCAGGCCCAGGACATCGACCTTGAGCAGCCCCAGCGCCTCGAGATCATCTTTTTCCCACTGGATTACCGTACGTTCGGGCATGGCTGCGTTTTCGATGGGTACGAGCCGCGACACCCTGCTTTCAGCGATGATGAACCCGCCGACGTGCTGTGACAGGTGCCGTGGGAAGCCGATCAATTCGCTGACCAGTGCGGCGAGCAGCTTCAACCGCGGGCTGTCGGGATCGAAACCCAGTCTCCGCACCGCTTCCGACTGCAGCACATCCCGGTCCCACCACTGTATTGATTTGGCCAGCCGATCCAACTGATTGAGGTCCAGTCCCAGTGCCTTGCCGACATCACGAATGGCACTTCGGGGCCGGTAGGTGATGACCGTAGCGGCCAACGCCGCACGCTCCCTGCCGTATTTGTCATAGATGTACTGAATGACCTCTTCCCGCCGCTCATGCTCGAAATCGACGTCGATGTCCGGAGGTTCATTGCGTTCACGCGAGATAAAGCGCTCGAACAGCAGGTCCATGCGGGCGGGATCAACCTCGGTAATCCCCAGGCAGTAACAAATGGCCGAGTTGGCCGCGGACCCCCGGCCCTGACACAAAATGCCCTGCCCGCGGGCAAAGCAGACGATGTCGTAAACCGTAAGAAAATAGGACTCGTAGCGCAGCTCCCGAATGAGCGCGAGTTCGTGCCTGACCAGCTTTTTCACCTTGTCCGGCACTTTGTCCGGCCACCTGCGCCGCATGCCCTGCTTCGTCAGGTGGGTGAGCCACCCAATTGGCGTATAGCCGTCCCGGACCAGTTCCCTGGGGTATTCGTAGCGCAGCTCATCCAGGGAAAAGTGGCACCGGGACGCGATCTCGCAGGTTGCCGCCAGCAACCCCCGCGGGTAGATCCGGCTCAGGCGATGAAGCGGCCTCAAGTGGCGTTCTCCATTCGGAAACAGATCGAGGCCGACCCGATTCAAGGGCCGTTTCAGGCGGATCGCGGTCAGGGTATCCTGCAGGGATCGCCGGTAACGTCTGTGCATGTGCACATCGCCGCTGGCACACAGAGCCAACTTCAGCCGTGAGCCGAGCGCGCCGGCTCTCTGCAGCCACCGGCAGTCATCCTGCCGCATCAGCAACCCCACGGAAACCCATAGCCGGTCCTGAAAACAGTGCTTCAGCCAGCGGCCTCGTTCCAAATGAACAATGTCGTCGATTTGCGGGACCGGGCACCACAGGCAAATACACTCATCGAGGCGATGATCCAGCAACATCTCCCGGTCCAGGCGATAGCCGCCTTTATCCGCCGCCCGCCGGGCCGTGGTGATCAGCTCGCATAACTGGCCGTAGCCGTTGCGACTCGTGGCCAGCAAGACGACCTTCACCCCCTCGGTCAACACGAACTCACTGCCGATGATCAGCTTTAGAGCTCCGGCCGTGGGTTTTCGTTCGCTGTTTCCCGGATGCAATTCCCTGCTCCTGAGGTGTGCCCGGACCACGCCGGATACCGAACATTCATCGGTAATCGCCAGTGCCGAGTATTTCAGTTGCCATGCGCGTTCGACCAGCTCTTCCGGGTGAGATGCCCCGCGAAGGAAACTAAAATTGGTCAAACAGTGGAGTTCAGCATATTTCGGCGACATGCTGTATATTTATACAGTATGTCGCATGATAGCGCCATGACCCTGGCCGGCCCATCGCGCCAGGGGCGGGCGGGTGCGATACGTGGGCTGAGAAACACGGGCAGGCCTGCTACATTTATAGTAGGCGCATCAGTAAAACGAACCAAAAATAATTCAATAAACCACTTCTATGACATTGTTGGTGTTAGATAATAACCCCATAACCCATAACAGAAATCTGTATCCGGTATTTTGAAGTCCAAACATTCATCACGCGGTGGGCAGCGCCTATTGGTGCTGGTGATTTCCGCTTTTTCGATGATGCCAACCATTCCTGCTGAGGCAGAAGAATCGGCGTCTGCAGGTCGCTCGAACGTCGATTTTTCAGCCGCTTTCACGGCATTCCACCAACCGAAAAGCGATATCGATGGTGGTGGAGAATTCAGCCTGTCGAGCACATTCTTCCGATTCAAGGCAACCAAACCGATTTCTCCGACAATCATTATCGGGTTGAGCGTCAAGTACGATATCGATGACTACGACTTCAAGGGTCTGACGGAATTCGGCGGATTAGAACCCTGGAACGACGTCAGACGTTTCGGCCTGGGTATCCCGATCTTCATGCGGTTCGGGTCAGCCTGGACGGTGGGGCTGTCGCCGTCCGTCGACTGGCTGCAGGAGTACGGTGCCGACAGCAGCGATTCGATGACCTTCGGAACACCCCTGATGGCATTCAGGAGTTTTTCACGGGAAAAGCGGCTGGGACTGGGCGCGGCAGCGTTCAGGAATGTCGAGGACGAGTGGAAGGTATTTCCGTTTATCGCGGTCGACTGGCGCTTCAATGAAAAGTGGCGCGTAGCGAATCCTTTCGAAGCAGACGTGCTGGGTCCGGCGGGCCTCGAACTCAGCTATACGATCAACCAAAACTGGTACCTGGGTGCCGGCGGCGTTTACCGTAAATTCCGCTTCAGATTGGACGATGAGGGCCTGGCACCTAACGGCATCGGCAGGAATGAAGGAATAATGACCTTCGCTCGATTGCATCGATCAGGAAAAAGCGGTTTGGATCTGGATATCTATGTTGGGGCAACGTTAGACGGAAAACTGGAGCTTAAAAACTCCGACGGCGACAAACTGTCCTCCGGCGATTATGACACCGCTCCGTTCGCGGCTATTACCTTCAGCGGAGAGTTTTAGAATACCTCAGCCGGCCTATTTCAGTAACTTAGTCAGACGCGGAATCCCTCGGGAAACGGATCATCGTCGTTGACGAAGATCGTGTTCAGGCCGGTGATCCACGCGCTGCCTTCGACGGTCGGAATAACGGCATCCAGATCGCCCAACCGGACTTCGTTCACGGCGCAGCCGGTAAACTGACTGCCGATCACGCTCTCGTGGACAAACGATTGACCCACTTCGAGAAGGCCGCGTGCGACGCGTTGCGCTATGCGTGCACTGGTTCCGGTGCCGCAGGGTGAGCGATCGACCAGGCTTTCACCGGCGATCACCACGCTGCGTCCATCCGAACCTGGCCGGGAGGGCCTGCCCGTCCACATGCAGTGCTTCACTCCGCGGATGCTCTCATCCAGCGGATGCACGATGTCGTTGGTATCGTTGATCAGGCACTGCAATTCCCAGCCCATCCGGCGCAGATCCGATACGGAAAATTCCGACGCGTCCGAATAATTCTGCTGGGGTTCGACAATGGCG
>CAMYOI010000061.1 GCA_947259955.1 uncultured Gammaproteobacteria bacterium | reverse complement strand
GCACATCAGGAAATAAATACGATGCGAATTCCCGTCGATTCAGCGCTACTATTCCGCACGTTGGGGATGGATGATTTCGAGTTGTGTCACGTATTGAACGTAGGCGCAACCTCACTCGAGGTCCTGTTCGCCCATACCCTGCCGCTGAACACCGCCGTTACCTTCGCGGTGGGTGATGATACGTCGCCCGGTAGTTTCTATGAGGCGGTCGGAAAGGTGCAGCATCGAGAGCCAAGGGGAAACGATTGGCTTCACGTCATAACCGCGTCAACGGACAAGGAACTCTGGTCCTCCGAATTTCTTTATGACGTGGTCTGTTCGAGCGCGGATGAAGCGGACGAAATGATGCAAGACTACCACTCGCCGCCCAGCGAAACCGGCCTGCAGGCGTCAGCGGAATCGGCGGCGGAAATCCGCGTCTGACCCGTCCCTGATGCGGGCAAGATCCCGGCATTCGCCGGAATGACTGCTGGCTCAATTCGTCGGGCATCTTTGTATACTGGGTAATCTCCCCTCCCGTCCACTCCTCGAGTGGACATGAAGCGGTTTCACGTCACCACCAGGCGTAACCACCATGGTTGATTAGTGCGTCGCCTTGATGATTGAATAGCATACGGTTATGTTATTTGTCCCAACATTGCAGTGCTCAATTGCGCGGGCACAAAGCAATCTCATGGACTTCCGGCAACTTCTACGACTGCATGGCGGCTAGGACAATCAATGAAAATCGGATTTATCGGACTCGGCAACGTCGGCGGCAAACTGGCGGGAAGCCTGTTACGCAATGGTTACGATTTGACGGTGAGGGACCTGGATGCGGCGGCGGCAAAACCGTTTCTTGACGATGGCGCGCACTGGGCCGACACACCACGCAAAATGGCCGAGGCGGTAGACATCGTGATTACCTGCCTGCCGTCCCCGGCCGCCAGCGCCGAGGTGATGGAAGCGGCGGATGGCGTATTGTCCGGGCTCGGGCCAGGCAAGATCTGGGCGGAGATGAGCACCACCGATGAACGGGAGGTGTTGAGAATCGGTGAACGCGTCAAAACGACGGGGTCGGAACCGGTGGACTGTCCCGTGTCCGGAGGATGCCACCGCGCCGCGACCGGAAACATCTCCATCTTCGCCGGCTGTGAACGCAGCACTTTCGAACGCATGCTCCCCGTGCTCACTGCAATGGGCAGGCGCATCCTGCACACCGGTCCGCTCGGGTCGGCGTCCATCCTGAAGGTCGTGACCAACTATCTGGCAACCGCCAACCTGGTTACACTTTGCGAGGCCCTGGTCACATGCAAACTGGCGGGCATGGACCTCAACACGGCATACGAGGCAATTCGAATCTCTTCCGGCAACTCATTCGTTCACGAAACGGAGAGTCAGGTCATACTCAATGGCAGCCGCGATATCAACTTCACGATGGACCTTGTCAGTAAGGATATCGGACTGTTCCAGGCCGTGGCCGACCGTGCCGGGGTGGCACTGGAGGTTTCACCGCTGCTGATCGATATATTCAAGGACGGCCAGCGACGCTATGGCGACCGGGAATATTCTCCCAACATCGTCAAGCGCCTGGAAGAAGCCTGTGGTGCCGACATTCGCGCACCCGGATTTCCGCATGAAATGGTGGACGACGAACCCGAAGAACCCGGCTACGAGGTCGTGCCTAAACGCTGATGGGCGGCGGCAACGGTGTTCCGCATTCCCGCCGCGGTGCGGTTTCCGCAATTACATCGCTGTCGCTCTGCTGCAGTGTGCTTGGCGGGTGCGCATCTGCTCCACCGTCCATTGGGTTATTCGAGGATGGAACGGAAATTTTCTATGGCGATGCCGCACCGGTCTACGACTCCGATGCCAGACTGTTCGTCGGCACCGGCCGTTTCTATTTTCGGGGCTCGGAATCGGGGCTCGAGTGCGAGGGACGGACCGCGATCACGCACGTACCAGCGGCAAAGACCTGCTCGGGTTACCGGGGCAAGGTAACGGCCCAATGCGGCGACGCGCGACTGCTGGAAGCGACATGGTCCGCTTCGTCTTGCAAATCGGGATTCGGTAAAGGCCAGGACAACAACGGAACCGCGTTTGCCTATACCTTCGGGGTTCCGGAAAGCGGCGCCATCGACAGAATTGAACGCGAGCTCGGCTTGAACAGGCGGCGGCCTGCGTGGCCGCGGACCGATCACGCCAAGTAGGCACCCTCTTATCAATGCGTCGCGATCACCAATGCCGCGTTGCGGGTCGGGTACTACAATATTTCACCCATCAAATCAGGGAGATATTGCAATGAAGCAGCGCGAAGTCTACAGAACCGCGGCCGCCAGACCGGCGACCGACGGCGCCGGAGTAAAAATCAACCGTATGACCGGTTTTTCCGGCGTGTATCGAATGGACCCCTTCCTGATGCTGGACGAGATTCGATCGGACAGCAAAGATGATTTCATCGCGGGATTTCCGCCCCACCCTCACCGGGGATTCGAAACGGTGACCTACATGCGTGAAGGTAGTTTCTCGCACAAGGACAGTATGGGCAACAGCGGTAAAATCAGCACCGGTGGTGCGCAGTGGATGACCGCAGGAAGCGGCGTAATCCATTCCGAGATGCCCGAGGCCGGCGCCGAGCGAATGCACGGGTTCCAGTTCTGGTTGAATCTACCGGCAAGCAAGAAGATGCAAGCCCCGTCGTATCGGGATATTCAAAGCGACGAAATCGTGTCGTTCGACCATGAAGCCGCACACATTCGCCTGATCGCGGGCCGTGTCGGCATCGGAGACTCCGAAATGCAGGGTGTCGTAACGGGCAAATCGACGGAGGCGCTGATTGCCGATGTCAGCCTGCCTGAATCCGGCGCAACGTCTCTGTTTATCGATCCCGATCTGACGATACAAATCTACGTGTATCATGGCGCGGTCACCATCGGCGACAACGAGATACCGGCAGGCGTTCTTGCCTACCTCGGCACGGGCGAAATACTCCGTTTGTCCGCAAGCGAAAACAGCGGGCTTCTGTTGTTTGGCGGCCGGGCAATCGACGAACCGGTCGAGCACCAGGGCCCGTTCGTCATGAACACGGCCGAGGAAATACGACAGGCCATCGGCGACTTCCAACGGGGGACACTGGGACAGAACTCATAATCCCTCACCCCGATCGATGCCCTGCCGGATCTCGGAAAAAGCCGGATTGGCGTTCTGGGTCTCTAATGTCCCGTATTTCTGGACCGGTAGTTTCCATCCGGATCCCTGACGAAAATATCGTTAACCTGAGGATGTCGGATGGGCTCGCCGCTGTCATCCGGAACCAGGTTTTGTTCCGACACATAGGCGACATACTCGGTTTCGTTGTTTTCGGCAAGCAGGTGATAAAATGGCTGTTCCTTTATCGGGCGTATATCCTCGGGGATGGAATCGTACCATTCCTCGCTGTTGTTGTACTCGGGATCGACATCGAACACTACCCCGCGAAACGGATAGTATCTGTGGCGGACAATTTGACCGATCTGGTATTTGGCATTGATGATCATGCAGATCTCTTCTCTGTGACTTGAGGACGGCTCAGGTTAAGCCTGCAATGTTTTAACACCATAATTAAATTATAGTATATCAAAACTGTTTGACCGGGCCCGAACCCGATTTTTTGATGCGCCCGGCGAATTGCCTTTGCCTTCAGATATCCGGGCTCGAGGCCAAGAAAACAAGTGTTAATATCCGGCAATCATGAGCCGCTGGAAGCCGCCACAACCCCGATCATCTCCATATATCACGCCGCAAGGGTATCGAAAGCTGCAGGATGAACTGGAAGAGCTCTGGCTGCGCCGCGCCGATGTCACGGAGGCACTGTCGGCGGCGGCCGCTGAGGGAGATCGTTCAGAGAATGCGGAGTACATCTACCGGAAAAAACAGCTTCGTGAGATCGACCGCCGGATCCGTTACCTGCAGAAACGGCTGCCCGAGCTCAACGTGGTGAATGAGGTCGGCGACGTCAGTCGGATTTATTTTGGCGCCCGGGTGACCCTCGAAGACGAGCATGGCAAAGAGGTCGTCTACCGCATCGTCGGAGGAGATGAGATCGACAGTGACGCATGCAAAGGCCATGTCAGCGTCGACTCTCCCCTGGCTCGCGCCATGCTGAAAAAGGAAGCAGGGGATGAAGTGGTGTTGAAGCTGGGAGACGACTGCCGGGTGTATACCGTAAACCGCATCACCTATTCCCTCTAGTGTACCCCGTCGAACTCAGGATTTCGAGCTGCGGCAGCGGCTGAACGGCGCTGCCCGCGATACCCCGAACCGAGCTGTACATGTAGTTCGTATTGAGCAGCACTTTCTGGATCTGTTTCTCGCGCTTTTTCCAGATGCCCTGCATGGCCCGCTTTTCGGACTCCAGATCTACCTGCATCTGGGAAAATCCCTCCACAATGGCCTCGACCTGATGGCGAAACTCGTTGCTGGTCAGGTAATCGTACAACATGCCCATCTTGTCTCCCTTGTTCTCGGCGACAACGACGGCGTTGCTGATCCGGATGAGGGATTCACGCAGCACAACGCACAGCCCCTTGAATTCATCGAAGGTGCATACCCAGACGCCGTCACGCAGTCCCAGCCGATCCATATCCGAAGGCATGGCCTCGGTCACCAGGACGCCGATGCTCGCATTCCTTGTCCTGATGTCGGATTTGAATTTCTCGACCCAGGCCGGCTGGAAGTGCTTGGTGCGTTTGCTTTCGTAATAAATCGAACCGCAATTGCGGCGGTTGCGGGTGTTGACGATCTGAAGACAATCCGCACCCAGGGCGCCTTTTTTGATCTCCTCGATCGTATCCAGCGGAAATTGTCCGGCCAGCCATTCTTCAATGACCAGTTCCTGGGCTTCGCCCTGCAGCTGCATCGATCCCTGCTCCGCTTTGCGCTGGGCCTGTTGGAGCTGCTCCTTGAGTTGATTGATGACCTGATCACGCTCGCTAATCTGCATCGTCGCCCTGGATTCCTCGGCCTTCCTGATCTTTTCCCGTTCTTCGGCAAGCATCGCATTCAACTTTTGCTGCGTCTCGAGTTCGATGGCGTCGCGCAGTTCGATTTTTTCCCGCTTCAGCCTTTCGATCTCCGACTTTGATTTGTTGAGCTCCTTGACCTGCTCCGTTTTGCGTTCAAGTTCCGCCCTGAGCGCGTCTATACGGCCTGCCTGCTCTTCCTCCATATGCTTGCGAACCATGGATTCCAGTTCGGCCTTCTCGGCCTTGATGCCTTCACTGATACCCTGGCTGAGCTGCGATTCGAAATCCGACCGCTGCTGTTCGAGGGCTGCGCCCCTTGCATTCAGCTCCGCTTCCCTGTCCTCGAATTTTCGCCGCTCCCGGGCCAGTTCTTCCTGGTACTTCCTGCTGAGCTCCTCGTCGAGCTGGTGGTAAAGTATCTCGTTGACGTCGATCTCCGCGCCGCAGTTGGGACAGATGATGTGGCTGGTTTCGACCGCGCCGTGCGATTTTGGCCGGGATGACATGTGCGGAATCGCGCGGCGCGTCTAGCTCTGGATGACGAAGGAATCCGAGTCCATTCGCGCAGGGAAGTGTTGCCTGAATGCCTCCTGTTCCTCCCGGGACAGGGTCGTCGTTGCGTTCATCAGCTTGTCCCGGCAATCCACGACAGGCTGGCCCAGACAATCCAGTACCGCACTGCCCCCAAAAAAGTCATTACCGATCCCATCCGACCCGATCCGGTTGACTCCGACCACGTAGACCTGGTTCTCGATGGCCCTTGCGCGCAGCAGGGTATCCCAGGCGTACTGCCGCGCACCGGGCCAGTTGGCGACATAAACCGCGACGTCGTAGTCGTCCCGGTTGCGGCTCCATACCGGGAATCTCAGGTCGTAGCACACAAAAAGAGCAAGCCGCCACCCGTGCAGCTCGACTACGATGCGCTCGTTGCCGGCGGTGTAATGGATGTGCTCGTCGCCGTAGCGGAACAGGTGACGTTTATCGTAGTACGCCATCGATCCGTCGGGCCGGGCCCAGATCATACGGTTCTTGTAGTGCCCGTCTTCCTCGAGGATGATGCTGCCGGTTATTGCAGCGGCGCTTCGTGCCGCCTGCTCACGCATCCAGCTTACCGTCGAACCTTCCATCGTTTCCGACAGGTTCTCCGGCTGCATGCAGAATCCGGTGCTGAACATCTCCGGCAGGACGATCAGGTCGGTGTCTTCATCCTGCAGCGATTCGATGTGGCGGGTGTAGCGCTCACGGTTGGCCTCGGCGTCCTGCCAGTCCAGCTCGTCCTGGATAATGGATACTTTAAAGTCGCGCATGGCGCGTATTGTAACCCGAGTCTCGGACCCAAAAATATTTTTCGGTTACACTAACGTCTCGTTTTCCAATCAGCCGTCTACGTTGTCGCTCAACAAACAACAACAAAAAGCGGTGCGTCATGACGACGGACCGGTGTTGATTCTCGCGGGCGCCGGCAGCGGCAAGACCCGCGTCGTGTCGCACAAAGTTTTGCACCTACTGGGTAAACGCGCGGTCGACCCGCGTCAGGTCGTGGCCGTTACGTTCACCAACAAGGCCGCACGCGAGATGAACGAACGGCTCGGCGCGACGCTCGGGCAGGAAGCAATGCGGCACCTCACGGTGTCCACGTTCCACCGTTTCGGCCTGAACTTTCTTCGCCGGCATGCGGAAATCGTCGGACTGCGCAACCCATTCTCCATCATCGACGGGGCCGATTCGGCTTTAATCGTGGCCGAACTGATGCGTCAGGACCTGGGCGGTGATCGCGGTGTAATTGAACGCGTGCGGCAAAAAATTTCATGGTGGAAGAATGACCTGGTGGATGCCGTGGAAACGGCACGCAGAAAACATGACGATGCCGTAGCCGAATCCGCGGCACGCATCTATGGCGACTACAACCGCCAGCTGCGCGCCTGCAACGCGGTCGATCTGGACGACCTGGTGCTGCTGCCGGTCAAAACACTTTTGAAACAGTCTGACCTGTATTCCGAGTGGCACCAGCAGCGCCGCTACATCCTGGTCGACGAATACCAGGATACCAACAACGCACAATACGAACTGGTTCGCCTCCTTGCCGGTGACGGCCGGGGATTGACCGTGGTCGGCGATGACGACCAGTCGATCTATTCCTGGCGGGGCGCCAGGCCTGAAAATCTGGCCCGTCTTGAATCGGACTTTGCCGGCCTGGAGGTCATCAAGCTGGAACAGAACTACCGCTCGACGGGGCGCATCCTGCACGTCGCCAACGCACTGATTACGAACAATCCCCGGTCATTCGAAAAAAAGTTGTGGAGTGAAGTCGGATATGGTCCTCCGGTACGCGTCATGATAGCCGGTGATGAAGAGCGCGAGGCCGAACAGATCGCGTCCAACATTTTGCATCACAAATTCCAGAAGCGGAGCCGATTTTCCGACTATGCCATCCTTTATCGGGGCAATCACCAGTCGAGAGCATTCGAGCAAAAATTGCGCGAAATGCGAATTCCCTACGAGGTCAGCGGAGAGCTCTCGTTTTTCGACAAGCGCGAAATCAAGGATGTGCTGGCTTACCTCAGGCTGGTGGTAAACCACGACGATGACACCGCGTTCATGCGCATAGTCAATGCACCCCGTCGCGGCATCGGCCCGGTTGCGCTGGAGCGCCTCGGCAACGTCGCGGCTTCAGAAGGGCGTGGTCTTCTGCACGCTATCGCGGCGGAACGGTCGTCGACCGAACTTACTCCGCGACAGCTTGCGCCGCTCAGTCTGTTCGCGGACTGGATCGCGGAAATCGGCACGCGCATTCCTGCGGAACGTCCGGCCGACCTCATCGACGAGATTCTGACGGAGATCGATTACCGGTCCTGGCTGCAGGAAACCGCCGGCAGTCCCGAACAGGGCGAACAGCGCCAGTCCAACGTCAAGGATCTCACGGACTGGATCAAACGCATGCAGCGAAACGAACCGGCCGCCGACCTCGCGGATATCGTCAGTCACATGGCCCTGATCGGAAAACTCGACAGGGAGCAGGAGGAAAACGGCGACGTCGTCAGCATGATGACGCTCCATGCCGCCAAGGGCCTAGAGTTTCCGTATGTCTACATCGCCGGATTGGAGGAAGAACTCCTGCCCCACCAGAACAGCCTCGACGACGACGGCGAACACGAGGAGCGTCGACTGTTCTATGTCGGCATCACCCGCGCGATGCAGGAACTGACCCTGAGCTGGTGCCGCACCAGAAAACGCCAGGGGCAGCAGGTGGAACGAACCCCCAGCCGGTTTCTGGACGAGTTACCTCAGGATGCCCTGGAATGGCACGATGCCGGGCGCATCAACGACAGCGTCGGCCAGGCGCACATCGACAATATACGCGCCCTGCTGAACTGATCAGGCGTCCGGTTAGAAAAAACCCGACCCGCGTAATTGCACGTAAGGCATTTCAGGACGAACGCTCATATTCATCATATTTCTTGTTGCTGCCCCTGACCTTGCCGCTCGGATACTTCCTTTCGTTGATATCCAATTTCCGATCACATGCGTCGAGCAAGTCGATATCCAGCTTATCGGCCATCCGAACCAGATAGATCAAAACATCGGCCATCTCCAGAGCGACTTCTTCGTTTTGTTTATTCGCAAGGTCGAGACTTTCGGCTTCCGTCAACCACTGGAAGTGCTCCAGGAGTTCACCGACTTCCCCCGCCAGCGCCATGGCCAGGTTCTTGGGTGAGTGAAACTGGTCCCAGTCGCGTTCGGCGGCGAATCTACGAAGCCGTTGTTTCAGGTCATCCAGGTCAGAGTCGTGCATATCAAAATTCCTCGAAGGAATCGATCGCCGCGCGGTCGTATCCCAGGCTCGCCGTCATGAGCTGTTTGGTGTAGGGCTGCTCGGAGGTGTGGCTCCTTAACTGTTCCACGCTCATGGTTTCGACCACCGCGCCCTCCTTCATCACCGCGAGCGATTCGCACATGTGCGCCACCACGGCAAGATTGTGGCTGACCAGCACATAGGTCAAATGGTATTCACGCTTCAGGCGCATGAGCAGATTCAGTACTTCGGCCTGGACCGACACGTCGAGGGCCGATGTCGGTTCGTCCAGCAGCACGATATCGGGTTCGATGATCAGCGCGCGGGCCACCGATACGCGCTGACGCTGCCCGCCCGATATCTGATGCGGATAACGGAAGCGGAACGACGCGTCGAGGCCGACCTCCTCCAGCGCCCTGACGACACGGTCCTTGATCCGGTCGAGACGGTGAACGCGGGCAGGTTCGCTCAATATCGCATCGATGGTGTGGCGCGGGTGCAGGGATCCATACGGATCCTGGAACACCATCTGCACCCGTCGGCGGAAGGCCCGCGAGCGCTTCCCCTGAAGCACTTCCTCCTCCAGCTTCATCTCGCCTTGCACGTGAGCGATACGATCGATCAAGCCCCCGAGGGCGCGCAGCACGGTGGTTTTACCGGAACCGGACTCGCCCACCAACCCAAACGACTGGCCGCGCGCGACGTCGAATGACACGTCCCGTACGGCATGGAAGGTGTGATTGCCGCGGCCGAATACGACGTTCAGATGTTCAACCTGAATCAGCACGCCTCTCCACCGCTGCCGCCCATGCGGGATCACGCTTGAGCACCGGCAATTCATCGTGACCGCCTTCCAGTCGAGGCAGGCAGTCCAGCAGTCCCCGCGTATAGGGATGAGCCGCATTGGCGAGATCGTTCGCGGCACACTGCTCCACCACCCTGCCGGCATACATAACCAGCACCCGGTCACAGAATGAAGCCACCAGACTGAGATCGTGACTGATGAAAATGAGGCCGGTCCCCCGCCGGGTGATCATGTCGTCGAGGATGGCGAGCACCTGCAGCTGGACCGTCACATCCAGGGCCGAGGTAGGCTCGTCCGCAATGATGATGTCGGGTTCCGGGATCATCATCATCGCGATCATGACGCGCTGGCCCATGCCGCCGGAAACCTCGTGTGGATAGGCTTTGTACACCCGCTCCGGATTCCTGATCTGCACCGCGTCAAGCATCTCCAGGGTACGCGTCCGCGCCTCCCGCCGGCCAGCATTGCTGTGTATGGTAAAAGCCTCTTCGATCTGCGCCCCGATGGTCATGACCGGATTGAGCGAGTACTTCGGATCCTGCATGATCATCGAGATCCGGCCACCGCGGATATTGCGCAGGGTGTCTTCACCCGCACGCGTGAGATCGATGCCGTCGAACTCGAGGCGTTCCGCGTCCACCCGGCCGCGCCGCTCCGTGAGGCCCAGGATGGCGCGGCCCGTCTGCGACTTGCCGGATCCGGACTCGCCAACGATGCCGAGTTTTTCCCGGCCAAGTTCGAAGCTGACGCCATCCACTGCGCGTACGATGCCGGTGGGGGTATCGTAGGTCACGCGAAGGTCGTCTACGACAAGCAATGGACGATCGTTCATGTTGTATACTTTATCATCAGAAAACCGGCGTATTTACTTCCATCCAAAGATTTCGTCTGCGTTAACTTCCGGGTTACATGTCCGCTTATTGGCCACCATACGAGAATCATCACCGCAGGCATAGGACATGCAGCGGAATCGAGTAGCCATCTCGTCGAGTTCGCGCCTGTCCGCGGACGCCGGAAGGCATATCGCCGAAGCCGGCGGCAACGCGGTTGACGCGGCGATTGCCGCAAGCCTGACGCAACTCGTTACCGAACCGGGCGTGGTGTCGCTTGCAGCAGGCGCATTCATCGTCATCTGGCCGGTGGGCGACCGCCCCATCAGCATCGATGCCGCCTCCGAGATGCCGGGCAGGAACGCATCCCCCGATCTGTTCGGCCGCAACGCCCGGGAGGTCCTATTACCCTACGGCGGCGGCACGCCGACCGGTGTGGGGTATGCCTCGGTTGCCACACCCGGTGCGCTTGCCGGCTATGATCTTGCCGCTCGGCGCTACGGGCGAGTGCCCTGGAAAGACCTGGTGGAACCGTCTCTTCATCACGTCAAGAACGGATTTCCTCTGCCAACCGCTGCTCACCGGTACATCGAAACCACGCACGAAGGCATATTCGGCTGGAATCCGGACTCAATGCACGCGCTGCAGGATGAACACGGACGCCTGAAGCAACCGGGAGATCTAATTTTCGTCGAGGACCTGGATCAGAGCCTGGCGGCAATTGCCGAACAGGGTATCGAGGTGTTCTATGGGGGTGACATCGCGCGGATGATTGCCGAGGACGTCAAGTCTCACGGCGGCCTCCTCGATCTTGCCGACCTGCAGGCTTATCGGGCCCGCATCGCGCCGGCGCTCGATGTCGCCCTGGACGATTGGCACCTGGCCACCGCTCCCTCACCAAGTGTTGGCGGGGCAGCGCTTGCGGCCATGCTGCTGAAAATGCGCCAGTCGCCGCACCGGCACTGGACCGTAGAGATGGCTGCGGACGTCATTGATGTGCAGACGGAAGTGATGGGGTTTCGCCGTCGGCGGCTGGACATCGCGGACTCACTCGACGACGAAGTCCGCGAACTTCTAAGGCTGGCTGCGACGGGTGGCGCCAATGCGCTGGCATCACCGTCGACGGTCCACGCCTCCGCCGTGGATTCCAGCGGGCTGGCCTGTTCGATCACCGCATCGGCCGGCTATGGCTCGGGCGTCATGCCCCCCGGAACCGGCATCTGGATGAACAACTCGCTGGGGGAAGTGGAGCTCAACAAACGTGGATTCCACGCCCTGCCGCCGGGCGCACGCATCCCCTCGAACATGGCGCCCACCACCGGCCGCAGCAGCGACGGGGCAATGTTGTCGATCGGCTCTCCGGGTGCCGACCGGATAACCACGGCCATACTGCAGACGGTGTTGAATTTCGTGCATCTGGACATGCCACTCCAGGAGGCAATCGATCACCCGCGTCTACATGTCGAGTGGCCCGGAAAGGACGACCCACGCGTGGCCTACGAACCGGGCATTCCAGTGGACCGGGTCGACGTGCCGCAGCGGCGATTCGACAAGCCGGACATGTTCTTCGGCGGCGTGAGCGCCGTATATATGACGCCGCCGGACCACTTCGAGCTGGCCGCCGACACACGGCGTACCGGCGGCACGGCATTGAGCGGAGCGGATCAGTAATTTGTGGATCGGAACATGTTCCGACTTTTTCTTTATGTCGGGGTAACGTCTGACCAAATTCGTAGGAGCGGCGCCTCGCCGCGATCAATCGGCGCGGGGCGCGCCTCCTACAAGAAAATCGACGTCTGTTTGCCCTCACCCCAACCCTCTCCCGCAGAGAGAGGGAGTAATTGCAGGGGGTTGGGGAGTAAGCCAGGATGAGGGTCAAGCCAATTGAAGGAGCTCAGGTCAAATGTGAATACAACTCGTCATCAGCCAGGATGTCATCCAGTGCGTCGCCGAGCACTCCCGCCCAGCGCTCGGCGCCTTCGGGGGTGTCTACGAGGTCCTGCCGTACTTCGATCGAGACGTGAGGAATAAGCGCCGCTTCACCGTGATGATCGATCGTGTAGTCGTGGGGATCTCGACCGGAATAGGGTTCGTTGTCGCCAATGCATATGCCTTCCATGGCGCCGAGGGACTCGAGCAGGGGCACCGCGATGCGCGGGTCCTTGTCCCACAGTATGCCGATGTGCCACGGCCGCACGACCCGATCGAAAACCGGCGTGCAGCTGTGTATGGCAATGAGCGCCGGCACGGTGCCGCGGTCACGCATCAGGTCCAGCTGTCTTTCGATGGCGGCATGATAGGGATCGAAAATGGATTCGAACCTTTTTTCCCGTTCGACCGCGCTCATGTCCATATTGCCCGGAATGGCGATGCCCTCGCTCACCGTGAGGCATACCGTCGGGTCCTCCGGGTGGCGATTGTTGTCGACCACCAGCCGGGAGTAGTTGGCGCAAATCAGGGGTGCTTCGAATCGCGCCGCCAGATGATGAGCGACGTCGGCCGAGCCGATATCCCAGGCAACGTGCCTTTCGAGCACCCAATCCGCCAGCCCGAGCTGATTCAGCCCGGCCGGAAATGCCCTGCCGCTGTGGTCGCAAACGAACAGGACTCTGGCCGGAGCCTGCTCGTTGTAAACTGAGTACGGTGGCGGATCTTCTGGACCAAGATACATATGCTGTCTGCAGTATTGCTTAGTTACCACTCTTGGGATCGAGCACGTCGCGCAGCCCGTCTCCAAGCAGATTGAAACCGAGACTGACCACGAGGATCGCCAAACCCGGAACCGTGGGCACCCACCACTGATCGATCAGGTACTGCCGGCCCAGCGAAATCATGGCGCCCCACTCCGGCGTCGGCGGCTGCGCGCCGAGCCCGAGGAAACCGAGGCCGGCCGCGGTCAGGATGATACCGGCCATGTCCAGAGTCAGCCGGACGATGACCGACGAAGTGCACAGCGGCGCCACGTGCCGGAGCAGGATACCCGCGGTACTAACCCCCTGTACCTGTGCGGCAAGGATAAATTCGCTGTTTCGCAGGGTCAACGCCTCGGCACGCGCGATCCGGGCATAGGGGGACCAGGTCGTCAGCGCGATGGCCAGCACCGCGTTTTCCAGGCCGGGTCCGAGCGCCGCCACGAAAGCCATGGCCAGGATGAGTCGGGGAAAGGCGAGGAAGATATCGGTAAATCGCATCAGGAAACTGTCCACGATGCCGCCGATATAGCCCGAGATAATACCGATGACGAGACCGATGGGTACGACGATCACCGACACGAGCCCGACGATGTAGAGCGTAATGCGCGAGCCCCAGATGATGCGGTCATAGATGTCGCGCCCCAGCTCGTCCGTCCCAAACCAGTGCTTTCCGTCTGGGGCACGCAAGCGGTTGGGCAAGTCGGGTTGAAGCCCCTCCGATGCCGTGATCCAGGGGGCGATTGCGGCGGCGACGACGAGGCCGGCCACGATGATCAGTCCGATCATGGCGATGGGATTGCGGCTAAGCGACAGCCAGCCCAGGTACATGCGCTGCAGTCGCGCCTGCGAGGAAGAGCCGGGGGCCTCGGCCAGCAGCCAGGCGCGAAGAGTTCCCGTCGCGGCCATCAGCGCACCCGGGGATCGGCGAGCCGATACAGCAGGTCGGAAAGCATGTTGATGCCGACGAAGCACACCCCGACCACGATAGTGCCGCCGAGCACGGCATTCATGTCGTTGTTGAAAAGCGAATTGGTGATGTACTGGCCGATCCCCGGCCAGGCGAACACGGTTTCCGTCAGTACCGAGCCCTCGAGCAGCGACGCATAGGTCAGCCCGATGATGGTAATGAGTTGAACGAGGACGTTTCGGAATGCGTGACGCCAGATCACAGCGTGCTCGGACGCCCCCTTGACGCGGGCGGTCAGGATGTATTCCTGGTTGAGCTGGTCGAGCATGAAGCTGCGCGTCATGCGGGCAATATAGGCGAGCGTAAACGTGCCCAGGATGCTGGCGGGCAGCACCAGGTGGGAAGCCGCATTTCTAAAGATATCCCACTCCCCGACCATGGCGGCATCGATCAGGAGTATCCCGGAAACCGGATCGACAATGCCGTCGTAATACACGTCGAGCCGTCCGGGTCCCGCGACCCAACCGAGCTTTGCATAAAATATCAGCAGCGCCACCATGCCGAGCCAGAACACGGGAACCGAGTATCCGATCAATCCCACGATACGCACGACGTGATCCGGCCACCTTCCCTGATTGACGGCGGCAAACACACCCATGGGGATGCCGACCAGCACACCGAGGAGCGTCGCGATGGTGGCGAGTTCCAGGGTCGCCGGGAAAAACCTGAGAATATCGTCCATTACCGGCCGCGCGGTCATGATGGACACACCCAGGTCACCCTCGGAAAGCTGTCCGAGGTAGCGCAGGTACTGGACATAGATCGGTTTGTCCAGGCCGAGCTGCTGGTAGACCTGATCGTATACGTCCTGCGGGGCGCGGTCGCCGACGATCGCAAGCACCGGATCCGCGGGCATGACGCGCCCGATGGCAAAGGTAATGGCGGTCAGCCCGATGAACGTCAACGCCAGGCTGGCGGCAACGCCCAGGAGGCTGACAACGAACGACGACGGGGCCCGGGCGGACCCTGTCGTCTGCCGTCCGGTGGCGGTGGACTCAGCCATCCAGTGTTGGCAACGCGGCTACTTCGTCACGTTGCGGTAGAACACCAGATCGAAGTTCGAACCTGAGACGAATCCCGCCACATTCTTGCGGCGGGCAACCTGCTCGTTCTGCTGGAACATGATCACATAGGGCCCGGTCGTCTGGAGCATCTTCTGCAGTTCGACGTACTGTTTTTCCCTCATGCCGAGATCGAGTTCGTTGCGCGCCTTGACGGCCAGTTCATTGCTGGCCGGTTCCGTCCACGCGTTACGCCAGGCCAGCACACCGGTCAGCTTGGCCTCAAGCCGGTTGTCCGGATTGTGCGCGAATGCATCCGCGTTGGAGTGCGGATCGACATAGTCCGGAGACCAGCGGGCAAGAATGATGTCGTGCTCGCGGGCGCGGTATTTGGGCCACAACGTCTTGCCTTCCAGCGTCACGATGTCCGCGCTGATACCACCCTGGGCGAGCGTGGCCTGCACGGACTGTGCGATTTCCGGGAACGGTGAATTGGTCAGGGTGTGGATGGTGACCTTGAATCCGTCACCGTGGCCTGCCGATTCGAGCAGAGACTTCGCCTTGTCCACTTCGAGGCTGTAAGGGGTTTCCTCCAGCGCGGCCCACAGGCCGCCCGGCCAGAAGGCCTGATGCACCACGAACTGCCCGGCAAGAAATGAATCCGCCATGCCTTTGTAGTCCACCAGGTGACGCAGCGCCTGCACCACTTCCGGTTTACCGAGTATCGGGTGGGACCCGTTGGCGGCCATGTACACGACGGTGCCCTTCGGATACCCGTCTACGACGATTTCGGTGTTGCCCATTATTCCCTTTATCTGGTCCGGTGTCAGGTTCCGTGCCATATCGATATCATTTTTTTCCAGCAGCAGTCTCTGTGCCGACGGCTCCGACACGTGGCGCAGGATGACGCGCTTCATGCCGGGTGCACCGTGGCGGTAGTCCGCATTTGCCTCGAGCGTCACGATCTCGTTGGCCTTCCAGGTTTTGAGAGAGAATGCACCGGAACCGGCGCTGTTGGACTTGAGCCAGTCGTAGCCCAGATCCCCGTCCTTGTCGTGCTGCATGACCAGTTCCTTGTCTACCACCGAGGCGACACCGGCGGACATGGCGTTGAGTACAAGCCCGGGTGAGAACTCCTCGGTGATGGTTATCTGGACATGGCCGTCGTCGGTCGCCTTGACCAGTTCATCCACGTTTTCGGCGTCCCAGCCGAATTGAGTGATGATGAACGCCGGGGTCTTGTTCAGCTTGACCACGCGCTGCAGCGACCAGGCCACGTCCTCCGCCCGGACGGGATTTCCGGAATGAAACTTGAGCCCGGGCCGGATGGCAAAGGTGATCGTTTTGCCGTCGGCGCTGATTTCCCAGCTCTCCGCAACTCCGCCGACCAGAGTCTTCAGGTCCTCCGGTTCGAACATCATGATCCGGTCATAAATATTGGCGATGATCTCACCGGTGGTCAGTTCGAACACTTCGGCCGGGTCCATGGTGATGATGTCCGCGATATCCTTTGCGATCACGAAGGTGTCGCTAGGAGCGGCGGCCCGAACAGGGCTTGCGGCCAGAAAAACAGTAGCCGCTAACGCCATTAACAGATGTTTGAGTCTTATCATGGGTATCCTCCTTCGAAA
>CAMYOI010000060.1 GCA_947259955.1 uncultured Gammaproteobacteria bacterium | reverse complement strand
TCAGTGCCCTGCTGGCTTTCAACAACAGCGCGGACGTCGTCTATTGATCGATGAGCGGACTCGGTGAACTTCAGCGCAAACTATCATACGAGTTCGAAGATACAAACCTGCTGACTCGGGCGCTAACGCACCGGAGCAAAGGCCCGGACAACAACGAGCGGCTTGAATTTCTCGGCGACAGTATTCTCGGATTTCTGGTAGCAGAGTGGTTATATGACCGCTTCCCGGATGTCGCAGAGGGCAAACTGAGCAGAATGAGAAGCATCGTCGTCCGCAAGCAAACACTCGCCGCCCATGCTCGGAACCTTGAGGTTCAGAAAGTTTTGTTCCTGGGTGAAGGCGAGCAGAAGAGCGGTGGATTCAATCGCGATTCTATTCTGGCGGATGCTCTGGAGGCGCTGATTGGAGCGGTGTACCTAGACTCGGGTATTGAACAGGCAAAACGGGTTGTTATTGGCCGATTCGGAGCCACTCTCGCTTCCCTGAGCCCGGACGGCGGATACAAGGACCCGAAAAGCCGGTTACAGGAATTCCTTCAGCAGCGAAGTCTGCCGGTACCGGTTTACCAGGTCGTCAGCATAGAGGGAGAACCACACCGGCAGGTATTTGAGGTTGCATGCAAGGTCGAGGGTTGTGACGAATCTTTTTTGGCAACCGGTGGCAGCAGGCGCGATGCCGAACAATCCGCTGCGGAACAGGCGTTCGTAAGACTGCATGGCTGAGCACCGCGCCGGGTTTGTCACCCTGCTTGGCAAACCAAACGTTGGGAAATCAACACTGCTGAACGCGATTGTTGGGCGGAAGATCAGTATCACGTCGAGTAAACCGCAGACGACGCGCCATCGGATTCTCGGCGTCCTTACCCGCGAGAGTTGTCAGTACATATTTGTCGACACTCCCGGTTTGCACCGGGCATCCGGCAGGACCATGAACAAGATCATCACCCGGACGACTCGCTCATGCCTGCTCGGCGTGGACGCCATTGTACTGATGATTACCTGTGGTGGCTGGAGCGAACAGGATCGTTACGTTCTGCGGTCCTTGGAGGATGTCTCGATGCCCGTGATGTTGGCAATCAACAAAATTGACCGATTGAAGGACAAGAAAAAGCTGCTGCCGTTGATCGACGAATCTTCGAGACTCTGGAAATTCCAGGAAATTATTCCGCTGTCGGCGACATCGGGAACGAATATCGAGGACCTGTTGTCTGCCCTCGGACAAATTTTACCTACGGGGCCGATGTATTTCCCGGAACACCAGCATACCGATCGTTCATCCGAATTCATGATATCGGAATTGATAAGGGAGCAGGTATTTCGACAATTGGGACAGGAACTGCCTTACGAAGCGGCGGTGCGCGTGGTCAGTGTGTCAGGCGAAAACATGCCAATTATTGAGGCTCAAATCTGGGTTGATCGGGAGAGCCAGAAGCGGATGGTCGTTGGAAAGGAGGGTCAGAGAATCAAGAAAATTGGTATTAACGCCCGCAAAGCCATAGAACGGGTGCTTGAAAAACAAGTTTATCTCGATGTCGTGGTGAAAGTACGCAAGGGCTGGGCGGACAACCAGGCGGACCTGCATAGCCTGGGATACATCGAGGAACGATAGATGCGCGTATCACGCCAGCCCGGTTATACCCTGCACACCAGACCGTACCGTGAGTCCAGCCTGCTGATCGACATATTTTCCCGTAACCACGGGCGTACGACACTGCTGGCAAAGGGAATACGAAACCTGAAATCGCGAAACCGCAGCGCAACAATACCTTTCTCTCTGCTGTCTCTTGGTTGGTCGGGCAAGGGCGAATTGCCCGTGCTGACACAGGCCGAGCACGATGGACCCGTGAACCTGCTGTCCGGCCTGGAGCGGGTTTGTGGATTTTATGCCAACGAACTCCTGGTCAGACTGCTTCACAAACACGACCCGCACCCGGCATTGTTCGATGCTTACGATGTGCTGCTTGGTGCGCTTGGGAAGAGCGGCAACGTGGAGATCAGCCTGCGCTTTTTCGAAAAAAATCTGTTGCGGGAACTGGGCTACGCACTCGACCTCGAACGGGAGGCGGACGGGTCTGCACCAGTCATTGCAGAGGCGCGATACCAGTACGTACCGACGTACGGGGTGGTAAGGGTGGGAGATGAGGGAAGCGGCGCGCTGACCGTCAGCGGAGCGACTTTGCTGGCATTGTCACGTGAAGAATTGGACGACAAAAATAATATTGAAGAATGCAAGTATCTGATGCGCGGCATAATCGGTCACTATTTGGGGCGCCGTCAACTCCGATCGAGAAGCTTGCTGGGGGCATTCAAGATCTAGCCCGCATATTGCACCAGACCGGCCGTGGTTGTTTTCTATGCCCTTGATCTACTTCACCAATACATCGATTTGGATAGATTGATCGAAAGGAAAGTTTGTTATAGGGGTCGGCCTATCCCGGCGCTGACTTGTTCAGCTTCGCCTGGGCTTGGTCTTCACTCGGACCGTAGTGACGGCTACGCTCCTCGCTCCAGACCGGCTCTCAGCCAAACCTGTCCTGCGTCATCGCTCGGGATACTGGTGAAATTTGAGGGCTAGCCCGCAATGCGTGCCAATGCGACTTTAACGTCAGAATTCGATCAAACCCCCGAGGCTGATGAAGTTGATATTGTTGTCTCCGGTGACGCCGGTGTATTCGAGCTCGAATTTTCCGCTTTCACCGGCTTTCACGCCAAGGCCCACACCATAGGCAAAGCCGCTAGCGTCGTTCTCGACGCTAGCCACGCTGGACGAAACATCGGTCGTCATGCCGCCGAGTTTGCCCTTGAAATAAACCGTCCCGGGTGTTGAGTAGGTAAAGAACAGAGCGTACGTATCGACGTCCCAGGTGCCGTTCACATTTGATAGGTCACCATCATCCACGGATGTGGTGAATTCGAGTTCAATGGACGAAGATCCTCCGATGCCGCCTATTGCACGGGAGAACCGGTAACCGAGCACGACGCCAGCGTTGTTCGCATCGCCGAATCCGTCGGTATCGTTCTGCATGACTCCCGCCTTGATACCGAGTATCCACTTTCCCGTTGCGTCCTGACCGAAAAATGTCCCTTCCTCATCGGCAACGGCGCAGGTCATCATCGAGAGGCTTAGGATGAAGGGTGCAACCAGATACTTGCGTGCAATATGCATGGTGTCTTCTCAACAAATTGTTTAAATATCAGTTAGTTATAAAAACAATTAAGATACACTCTTAATAGTTAACCCAAGTATATGTTCTAATTCAGCAAATATCTACGTTTGCCGTTAATTCTCGAAAAAATCGCAACCTGGCCGAAAAACCGATCCGATCTACTGCGGCATCCACAATAAATTCATACGATCAGCCATGAAATCCCCATCCAATGCCAGCGTACAGCGGATCTTGCAGGATGCCGTGTCGCACCATCGGGCCGGGCGTCTGGAACGCGCAAAAGTGCTTTATGAACAAGTGCTTACGAGGTATCCCAAGAATCCAGATGCACTGCATTTGTTTGGATTGCTGTGCTTCCACTGCAACGATGGCGCCAAAGCAACGCGGCTCATCAAACAAGCCATCGCGCACCAATCCGCGTTTCCGCCCTACCACGACAACCTCGCGATGGTTTGTATGTCTACGGGGGAGTTCGAGACGGCACTGGAGGCACTTCGAACGGCGGAGCGGCTGGAAGGTGAGCAACCATACCGTTGCTTCAATATGGGGGTTGCGTACGAGAGGCTCGATCGGCGACAGGAAGCCGAATGGGCCTATCGCAGCGCCGTTCGGTTGAATCCGCAAGAAAGTGATTTCCACTTCAACCTGGGGAATCTGCTGATGATGGCAGGCAGGATGGAAGAAGCGGCTGCTTCCTATCGCAAAGCTCTCGAATGCGTTCCGACGGCCGAGGGGGCGCATACGAATCTGGCGAACACCCTGATCGCACTGGGTCGCCCGGAAGAAGCCGTGGAGATCTACAACCAGGTGCTGTCCGTGCGGCCACGGGACTACGATTCACGCTTCAACCTGGGCTGTGTTTATCTGGAGTCGGGACGGGAATTCGAGGCGATCGAATGCTTCCAGGATCTGGTCAGGTTCCATCCCGACGATCCGGAAGCCCGTCTGGCCCTTGGGCGCTCGTTCAATCTGGCGGGCCGCTACGATGCGGCGTCTGGGGAATTCTCCAAGGTTGTGGATAGGGCGCCTGCCGACGCTCGGGCGCGGCGAGGCCTGGTTTCCGCACTGAGGTATTTCGAACCGGATAGCTTTCGCCCCGAACTGGAGAATCACATCATCAGCCTGTTCCAGGCTCCGGATATCCATCCCCAGGCGCTGGCCAGGATATCCGCCAACCAGTTACGACACAAATACGGCCTGAGCGGAGAACCGCCCCGCCTGCAGACCGAGCTACCCACCCTGATTTCCGGGCTGAAACGTGACCGGCTGTATCTCGACCTGCTTGCCTTTGCGATCAATACCGATCCATTCATCGAGAAGCTCACGATATCGGTACGACGATTCGTGCTCGAACGTCTGGCGATGTCTGATGATCGGGACGGCAAACTTCTCGATCTGGCTGTGGCCGTGGTGAAGCAGTGTTTTGCCAATGAGTACATCTACCTCTGCGATGATCGGGAAGAAGGCGTTGTCGACGATCTGGAGCGAAACGTCCAGGAAATATGCGCAACCGGCACGTGCTCGAATGCACGCACCGAGGCTTTGCTCATTTGCACTGCAATGTACCGGCCGCTCGCCGGTCTCAGCTACGCCGGAACGCTTGCGGATGTCCCGCCGCAAACGTGGAGTGCCACCTTTCGGCCCCTGGTTGAGTATGTTTTGCTGAACCCACTCGAGGAGCTGGAATTACAGGCACACGTTCCCGTGGTCGGTGATATCGAGGACGCGGTTTCGCGCTCGGTCAGGCACCAATACGAAGAAAATCCCTATCCCCGGTGGCGTTCGCTACACGTTGGAAAACGGTCCAGTTATGGGCATGATCTCAACAGGATGTTCCCGCATTTTCGACCAGCGGATTTTCTTGATCATGCCGTAGTCGCACTCGCAGCCGGCTGTGGAACGGGTCAGGAGGCGGCGGCAATTGCCGGTTCGCGTCCAGATTGCCAGGTCATCGGTGTGGATCTCAGCTTATCCAGTCTGGCATATGCGACGCGCATGGCCCGGGATCTGAACATCGACAATCTGTCCTTCTATCACGGTGACATCCTCAACATTTCCCGATTAGGCCGTCGATTCCAGGTGATCGAGTGCTCCGGAGTGCTTCACCACATGGCGGATCCCGAGTCGGGTTGGCGGGCTCTTACGGAATGCCTGGATCCCGGCGGGGTAATGAAGATAGGGCTATACAGTGAACACGCAAGTGCGGAAGTCACCGCAGCACGCGAACTGATCAGGGCGCAGGGGATGGCGACCACCGCGAAAAACATCAAAGACTTTCGTGCGGGAATTCTCGAATCGAACCCTGATAACCCCTTGTATCCGCTTCGTTACAGTGAGGACCTGTACACCCTGAGTGCCTGTCGGGATCTGCTTTTCCATGTTCAAGAGCAATGTTTTACGCTGCCCCGCGTCGAGCGCGCACTGGCAAGCCTTGGCCTCGAGTTCATTGGGTTCGAACATCCCGATCCGGGCATCAGGCGCCGCTACCTCGCGCACAACCCGGATGATAAAACACTCACTGATCTTGCCGGCTGGGCGCGTTTCGAAGAGCAGAATCCGCAGACTTTCGCCGCGATGTACGTGTTCTGGTGTTGCAAGCCCGCTTGAAGGCCGAACGCCATCGCGCAAAAAGGTATCCGATAGTGGAAATTATGCGGGCTAGCGGGTTACTTCGACTGGATCGTGCCCGATGTCGATGAGGTCGCAGCGGACGGCCTTGACGCTGTCCGCAATGCTCGCCGCTCGACTCGCACCCGGAATAGGCAGCACATGTTGGCCTTTGTGTAAAAGCCAGGCCAGCGCAACGCAGTAGACGCTGGTATCGTGTCCTGCGGCAATCTCGGATAACGTGGCCACCTGAGGCAGCCGCTTGTGGCCGCGCCCACCACCTACCGGACTATAGGGTATATAGGTAATACCCGCCTTGCCGCAGTAGTCCAACAGACCGCTGTTCAGATCGTGCTTGTACAACACGTGGCACCTGTTCTGAACGGAAACAATGGGAACGATCTCTCGGGCGGCGTCGACGTGATGCCGATCGACATTGGATAGGCCGACGTGTTGGATCTTTCCCTCTTCACGCAAACGCGCTAATTCCCCGACCGAGTCGGTAAATGGCACTGAGGAATCCGGCGCGTGGTACTGGTACAGTACGATGGTGTCCACATCGAGGTTGCGCAGGCTTTGTTCGCAGGCCCGCCGAAGACTCTCCGGCCGGCCATCAGTTTCCCAACGCCCCTCTGGTCGAGTCAATCCACCTTTAGTGGCAATTGTGACTTGTGCTCCGCGGGGAAGATTTTTCATTGCCGCGCTGATGAGCCTTTCGTTGTGCCCGAAATCAGTGTTATCGATGCAATAACAGTTCGCCGTATCGATGAATTCCACCCCAGCTTCAACGGCAGCAACGATCACGGCTTCCGCCTGCTCTTTATCGGGGCGGTCCTGTATAGACAGGGGCATGGCGCCGAGACCGATAGGGAAAACCTCGATATTGGTGCTGCCTATTACGCGCCGCATACCACTATTCTCGCCGGCAAATCAAGCTAGGGCAAGCCGGCCTTGCGCAGAGCATCGAGCCAATGCTCGAGATCCTGCGGATGCTTGAAAGGCTCTGTCGCCGCGGCAAGCGCGATCGAATATCCGGGTTCAAGTTGCCTAAAGTGTTTCATGGTACTTGCGGCTTCCTCAAGCCTGTCCACCTGCGCATAGCACGCTGCCAACAACAGGTGGGTAAAATTCGTTTTCGGCTCCTGTCTGTCCAGCGCCTCGAGCGCCAGCTGATAACGATGGGCCACGAAGTACGTCCAGGCTAAGTCCCAAAAGTGCCAGCCCGGGGGGTGCGGATTGAGTCGAATCGCACTTTTCATTAAGGAGATTCCATCTTCCGGCCAGCCCGCATACGCCAGGGCCCAGCCGTATTCAACCAGCACGTCAGCATCGTTTGGACTGAGTTTGAGTGCCCGTTGATACTCCTCGATGGATGCATCATGCTGCTGTTGTAGAAGTAAAGCCGACGCCATGCTCCAACGGCTCCACGTATCGTTGGGATCACTATCAATCGCCGCTCGGGCCAACTCGATGCCCCTGATCAGAGAATCTTCGGGCGACTCGCTCCATCCGTTCCAGTAGTCCTGCAGGTGTGTCCACGCATTTTTGGCTATGGCTCGAGTATAGCGGGGATCGGTTTCAAGGAACTTCTCAGACATCTGTCGCGCAATGAGATTGTCCTCCTCAGTGTAACGATCGCTCACGCCGCCCAGGAAATAGAAGTATGCCTGAAGACTCTCCGTTGGTGTTCGGGCAACCTGCTCGAACTCGATTTTCTGCAGATTCCCGTGGTCCACACCAACGGAGGCAATCATCGCGACGATATGATTTGTGATCTCGTCCTGGACCTTGAACTGATCGTCCAGCGGACGGTCGATTCGTTCAGCCCATACGTGACCGGCCGTTTCCGTGTCGAGGAGTTGCACCATTACCCGCAGACTGTCCAAAGACTTTTGAATGCTGCCCTCGAGTACATAACGCACTCCCAGGTCACGGCCTACGTCGCGTATATCGATGGGCTTTCCCTTGTACTGAAAAGTTGAGTGCCGGGCGATGACAAACAGGTCGCCGAACTGTGACAACGAAGTGATGATATTGTCGGTCAGTCCATCAGCGAAATAGTCCTGCACCGGATCACTGCTCATATTTTCAAACGGCAGCACGGCGATGGAAGGTTTGTCGGGCAACGGAGTAGCCATTTGAGCAACCGACGCAGGTTCAAACCGGGACGCCCCCGGCTGTAACCAGGCCAGCAGTCCGCCTGCAACTATCAGAACGATGGCCGCCGTGATCGCCAGACGCGGCACTACTGGGGCCTTTATCGTCCCAGATACGTCAGCAGGCATCGGCAGCGCCGACCCTTTATGAAGCCGCGCCGTGTAAACGCGAACAGCTTCATCGAAACCCTTGAGTTTTCGTTCGCCAAGACTTTTTTCATCGAAGGGCATACGCTGCGGCATGGCTTCATGTATAGCCTCGGTGATACACACACCACCCGGTTTCGCCAACCTCTCCACCCTCTGCGCCAGTACAACACCGGCCCCGGTGATCTTGTCATCGGCCGTAAACACCTCACCCATTGCAATACCCACACGAACTGTGGGTTGGATGCTCTCATTGCGTTGGGCGTTTCGTTCGGCTTGCTCGGCTTGAAAATTCAACGCGGCGGATACAGCGGGGGAAGCTCTATCGAACTCGGCTAATAGCGCATCGCCGCGAATCTCCCGGACATGACCAGAATATCGGGTAATAATGTCGCCGAACCGGCGGAACGCATCTTGCATACGCTCGTGAGCGAGATGCTCGTCTTGCTGTACTAACTGGGTCGAACCAGCGACGTCGGCATGCAGGATGACCGCGAGCCTGTCAGATCGATTCGCAGACCGTGATGGTCTCCGTCCCGAAAATTGTGCTGCCAACTCCGCCATATCAGGATTCTCATTGATGAGATGTTCCCGGCCTACCTAGTGAGATATCCACTGAGAGGAGTCGATGCAGCTGGCCAAGAATGACCCGAATTCGAACTTGTTACACGACGCCATCGAACATGTTAGGCTTGATAGTTGGCACCGTCTGCTGCTATTTTGCTTACTTATCGATGCAAAAAATGCAACACATTTCCGAGTCCTATCATGCGGCATCTGCGGACCTTTAGATATGTGGACGAAGTGGCGAAGGTCGGCTCAATACGAGGCGCGGCGGAAACGCTGTCGATAACGCCTTCGGCGCTCAACCGTCGTGTCCTGGCCTTGGAAGAAGAACTCGGTGCGCAGATATTCGAGCGGATAGCGCGGGGCGTTCGGCTCAGTCCCGCTGGAGAAATCCTCATTAAGCATATCCGCGCTCAGGTGTCGGAAATGGAACGCGTAAAATCAGAGATTGCCGAGTTGAGCGGTGTTAGCCGGGGGCATATCTCGGTCGCGTGTAGTCAGGCATTATTGCCCTATTTTCTCGCAAATCAAATGGAACTCTTTCGCCGAGGCCATCCGGGCGTGACGTTTACGGTGTTGGTTCGCGACCGGGAGGCTGCTGAGCACGCGCTATGCCACTATTTCGCGGATGTGGCTATCATATTCGAGCCCGTGCGGCTGGCTGAGTGTCGAACGCTTTTGACGATTGAACAGCCGGTGCATGCGATCATGTCGCGCCGCCATCCGCTGGCAAAACAAAAACGGTTGCGATTAAAGGACTGCCTCGAATATCCCCTTGCGTTGCCGTCACCACGCTACGGAGTGCGGAGCATAATGGAACAAGCTGCCACTCGACTGCACGTCAAGTTGAACCCGGCAATCGAATCCGACAGCTTCGATTTCCTGCGCAATGTTGCTGCCAACACACAGATTATTTCATTCCAAATCGAAATTGGCCTGCCGCAAAAGCAAGTTCATAACGACATGGTCTATCGGCCTGTCCATCCCGAAGACGTGCCACCGGGGTCATTACACCTTGCGCAACTTCGAGCGCGTTTTCTGCCCGTCGCGAGTGCTCGATTCGCAGAACAACTCATGAGCGAACTGACCAAGGCGTATCCCAACACCCACAGAAAATTCACCAACAAACTCTCCGATAATTGAACGGACATTGGCTACTTCGCCTTCAGGTGACCCCATTAGCGCCCATAATGCACCTATGATCGAAAATGTTTGCAATGCTTAACGAGCATCCATTGCCGCCGAAATGATTGATTTCTATCAAAAGAATTTCACTCATTTGGATGAAGAAATCCCACGCTTGGTTTACTGCGATTAGAATACAGCATGTCTTCGCCGCCACCGACCTGTCCTAGGTGTAGAGGAAACGATATCGACCGATCACGGCGCAGACCGCTTGACTATCTCTGTTCACTTATTGGGATCTATCCCTATCGATGTCGTGCATGCAACCGTCGATTCCGGCGCTTTGGGCGTTCACGCGTTTAGTACGTCATGGCGCGTTAGAAGACCGCGGGCGGGGCGCAACGTGTTCACCTTGCAAACCCACTGCCGGCCTGCGAACCAGAAGAAGCCTTCGCGGATACGGTGGGCAAGGTAGCCGGGTTTTCTCTGCACGCCGGAGCGCGGCGATCCCCCGGCTGGAGCGGCGGAATTCAGGCCGGTATTCGATCAACTTAAATCAAGCAGCCGTGATGCCACGAGCTGCCCTCGCGCAAAGCCTACCAGCCGGACAATCGGAGAACCCGAGCTTGGTAGCTGCACGGTTACCTGGTGTGTCCCGTCCGGTGTCTGTACCGTGGTCTGCGGGCGATCGTTGACGTAGATATCAACACTCGTCACGTTAATCGTCGAAATATCGATATCGACATTCTGACCACTGCTCCCAACGATTGCCGCATCGAGTTGTCGAACGGTGCCTGCCGCCGCCAGGACTTGCCCAGCCCGATTCAGTAAATCGATGTTGCCGTTGAGCAGGTCGTTACGGCTCATTTCGTAGAGAATATCCGGTTCAATGCCCAGGTCCTCAACCGGTTGGCCTGCGCGTTCCCCGACCCGAAGAGTACGGCGCAGCGAAACGCGCATGCCCGCTTCCTTGGGTAGAGGCACCAGGGGCCCGCCTGCCCAGCTTTGACGGAGTTGAGAATGCTCCAGTACATTTGCGCCGCCCGCTCCGGTATTGGCGTCGACACCGATGATTTTGCCGATCTCGTGGTCTTTGAAGCCCGCCGCAAACATGTCGCAGGCGCTGTAACACAGAGCGTCGGTGATAAGAACGATGGGCCCGTGGTAAATCTGTCCAAAACTATTGACGATTTCTGGAGGCGAAAGAGGAATTCCTTTGGAATACTGAGCGCCCGTTTCGATCGCCTGCGCGATAGAATCTTTCCAGTCCGCCATATTCTGGTCCTGCTTGGTCAACGACAGCGTCGCCGCCGTATTGATGAACTGTGTCGGCTCGGGGGCGACTATTCTGGGGGTTAACAATTGGAGAATGAATTCCGCTGCGATGATGTAGCCGCCGCCGTTGCCTCGGACATCAATAATAAGGCCTTCTGGCGGAAACTCAGTGTCGAGTAGCCTGATCACCTCACCGAGGTAGGCGTTGATATTCTGATCGCGCATGTGGAAGGTCCACAGCCTTAGATACCCGAAAGAGCCGTCGTTCGTGTCGACGATCCGCGCCGTGAGGTCGTCGGGACGGGTCGTGGGAATGATTGACGCGGCTTTTTGAGCTTTGGTCGCCCGGGGCAGTTTACCCGCGTACTTTTTAGTCGAATATTTCGCAACCCGGCGCTCTTCACGACGAGCACCGGGAGAAAACAGTTGTTTTTTGGCGCGACGCGTCAGCTCTGTCCTCATATCCACGCCCACCTGATAACGCAGCGGCGTCCGCAGGCCCTCGAGGAGTCCACTCGGGTCAACCGAACCCGCCAGAATTTCGCTCACTCCTTCAAACACACGCCATTCCAGCCGGGTTTCCTTGGTTGACGTATTTGTTTCATAGCGTAGGTCAACCCAGTCCTCATCGGGCGGCAGCGACGCGACGAGTACCCGCAGCGTCATATTCTCGATGCCGCGAGCAAATCGGGCAGGCTGGTTGCTGCCTGCTTCCCGATCCGCATTGCGCCAGACCGCCAATTCAATGGGCACACCATTCCAGTGCGTGACCACCGCACCCTCCTTAAGGGCGCTGTCAGTCACGAGGTGATCGAAGACCTTGGATACCATCCAATGGTTTTCGTCGGCATCGATGTACCGCTCGAGCAGAATACCCAGAAAAGCCAATTTTCCTCGATAGGGATTGGGTAGCATGTAATTGGTATGAAGATCCCTTAGATCGATAAAGATCTCTTGAAGCCGGGTATGAAATTCCCGATCGGTGTACTGGTCCATGCGATGGATCAACAATCGCAGCCTCTGTTCGGGCTCCACTGCATGCATTGCTTTTTTTAGTGGAAGATGGACATAGAGGTCTCTTATCAGGATCTCTGCCTGCTCGACCAGCGTTCGCCGCTGCGCCTTCGACAGCGGCGTCTGGGACTCCGTATAGTCGCGAAATTCAGGCATGGTGCGGACCACGCCTAGGCCGTGGCCGCGCCTCAATGTCGATACCTTAGGCATTATTAATTCCTCCACTATGATTCCGAAACAGGGTCGTTATAGCCCTTCCGGCCAGCCTGGGAACGGACGACAACTCATCAAATCTTTCGTGCACTATTGTGCAATCTGGCAGATCGTTTGTTGCGTTAAAAGATGTTGGTTCTTTGGCTGCGTCTCACTATAAATGAATCTTGCAAGTGCGTTTAATTCAAGATGATGAAACGTCGTATTTTCCCGCCCAAAACCAAAAATATCGGTTCTGTGAGATTGCCCACATTCCGAGCAGAATAATCGTGCTACATACTCGTTCCTAGAACCTATCTCGAGGAGCGCAGTTTACATGGAGTAAATGAGTGCAGCACATGGCCGCCAATGACCTTGCAGGAGAGTCAACATGAAAACAGAAAATCAAACGAATGAATCCGGCATGTTTCCCCCACTTCCGGAGGAAATAGAAAAGGCTCGCGAGAAACTGGCGAAAGGTTCCGGATCGCAGGATTTGTACAGGGCTTTGATAAAATCCCAATGCGGGCAAACCGACGATTCCCAGCCCGTAGAACAGTACGATGGTTCTCTAGGCGTTACGGCGGAGTTCGTTGACGCCCTCGAGCGCCCGGTTGGTCAGCTTCAGTGGAATGACAATCTGGGTACCAAGTACACCAGTCCTGGGAACGTGTCCGGTGTGAGATGGTGTACAGGGACGCTGATAAGCGAGAATCTGTTTCTAACCGCCGGTCACTGCTTTGATCGGTTCGGAGGAGGCTGGCAGCGACCTCGGATCGACGGTACGAACGACGTGATCTCATCCGCAGAAATAGCGACCAACATGCACGTCAACTTCAATTACCAGGTCGGTCCCGATGGCAACCTGCAAACGGAAAGCGAATTCGCTATCGAGGACTTGATGGAATATCGCCTAGGTAACTTGGATTTTGCCATCGTCCGTTTGGAAGGCGCACCGGGCGAGGCTTTCGGGACCGGTACCACGGCAAAAGCGGATGCGGAAGAACAGCATATGCTGTGTATCATTGGCCATCCGGCCGGTGTGCCCAAACGGGTAGAAGCCGGTCCGCTGACTTCGCTTGACGGGGATCGAATTCGCTACAGTGACATCGACACGTTGGGTGGAAACTCCGGCTCCGCTGTCTGGCATTCGCCCAGTCGAAAAATCGTCGGCGTTCATACCAACGGAGGATGCACAACCAGCGGAAGCGGCTCGAACTTTGGCGTTCGAATTAGCCGACTACTCGAGGAATCGCCGATACTGCGCACCCTGTTCTTGCCGGCATTGGAAGGGGAGTACTCGATCCAGCAAAAGAGCAATGGTCGATTTGTGGACGCGCATGAATCGGCGGATAACGACTTCTCCGTCGTCACCCGCACAGCGCAGCACAATGACACCCAACGATGGGTTATTATGTATTTGGGCAGCGATACGTATACGATTCAGCAGCTGAGCAGCGGCCGATTCGCGGATGCGCATGTAACGAGTAGCAACGATTTCTCCGTCGTCGCTCGAACGGCCCAGAACAACGATACACAGCGATGGTTGATCAAATCGATATGAGGTAGGGGAGAGGTCTGCATGTATAGGATAAATCGTTACGGAAACAAATGTAAAAGATGATGAAGAGAAGGAAAAGAAAATTGAAACAAGTCCTGTGGCCGATACTACTCCCGCTTGTACTGGCTGTTTCATATCTGGTCTTCAGTAACGCGATGGCTTACGAAGAACCGCGTTACAAGATCTTGGAAGAGAACGATTCGTTTGAAATCAGAGACTACGAATCCTACATTGTCGCCGAGGTGGAGGTGCGCGACGATTTCAAAGGTGCGGGGAGCAAGGCCTTTGGAGTTTTATTCGACTATATCTCCGGACAGAACGTCAAACAGGAAAAAATCTCCATGACCGCACCGGTCAATCAGCAGCCTGTGGCAGAAGAAGGGGAAGAAATCAAAATGACCACACCGGTCCTGCAGGCGCCCGAATCGGAACAGGCGGGCACGTACCGCTTCAGTTTCGTCATGCCGGAAGATTACTCACTGGATACGCTACCCCGCCCTAAGGACTCGAGAATTACGCTTAGGCAAGTGCCCGCGAAGCTGATGGCGGCGCGCCGTTACTCTGGATCCTGGTCGGAACGAAACTACCGCAAGAACGAGACGATGCTGTTGGAGGCACTCAGAGAACGCGGGTTGAAAACAGAAGGTGCGCCGGTCTATGCTCGATACAATTCGCCTTTCAGTCTGTGGTTTATGCGCAGGAATGAAGTTCTGGTCCAGCTTGTGCGCTGAAACCATCGGACGGCGTACATGCCGTATACCGGCCCCGCGCGAAGGCGGACAAGCTCTGTTCAGTGACCATTAGCTAGCACTTGCGAGGACAACCATGACACCGCGCGTGACTACCGGACGAGGATCACCGTGCAGGGAGCGAGACTGGATACCTTGTGCGCTACCGACCCGAGCAAAAGCGATTCGATGTCGCCCCGACCGCGGCTGCCCAGGACAATAACGTCGCACCGTTGCAGTTTGGCATACTCCACGATCTTGCGCGCCGCCTGGCCCTCACGGATCACGGTCTTCACATCCTTGATTTCGGCCTTCTTGGCGGCTCGTTTTGCTTCGTCAAGCACCTGTTCGGTCATCGGTGCCACGATGTACGTCGCCTCGCCGAGCAGGCTCTCGCGTTCCAGATACCGTTTGGCCTCCGAGGAGATCTTGAAGGGCTTGGTGACAACGATAAATGTCAGGGTGCCGCCGCTCTGGCGCGCCATCTCGCATGCCTGAGTTGCAGCGCGCAACGAGTGTTCAGATCCATCGATGGCGCAGAGAATGTTTTTATACATGTAGACGGCTCCGGCATTGAGTTAACGAGACGATAAGAATAAACCATATGTTCGGGTGGTGAAAAGGACCATCTGGTGAACTTGGGATCGATGCACCGCGGCATACACCTCGCAAATTGCAGAATTTTGATGGCTGCTGACGATTGCATCGCCTGCTCAAACAATGAACAACAAGGCATGGATTATCTATATTCCCCATGGTGACGGTCCGCTGCCACTATTCGATGAAGCCAGTCATACCGACATGAGTAGTTTTTTGCGCGGTTTCCCGCCCCACCATGAGAATTGTCGGTTCACCGACCGACCTCGTCTTGCTCCCTAATCCTCTAAAATCTCCGGCTGTTCCCATGCCTCGTTGTAATTTTTCCTTGATGCCGCCAATGAAAACGTTTCTGACACCTTATTTTTCTTGCTTGGGAAATGTGCATCCGCCCCTTTAATTTTCGGCAGGGCATCCTATATAAACAGGGCACATCCGATAAACCCTTTATATTTAGGAAAAGAGTCATGCAGAAAAACATCGGAAAAACCGACAAGACCATTCGCATCATCGTCGGGTTGGCCATAATCGCTATCGGGCTATACTTTCAAAGTTGGTGGGGGGCCATTGGCCTGGTGCCGCTAGGCACGGCACTTATCAACTGGTGTCCACCATACGCTCTGTTCGGGATCAATACCGGTAAGACAGACAGGGCTTAGGAAATCTCAGATCAATCGCGGCGAGGCGCCCTGCCACAGCACGATAGCTTGTCCAAAGCTGTTACATACTTGTGTCCGATCCGAGTGTTGAAATTTTATACAATTTCCGCTTTTCCGCTAAGTCATTGATTGTCATAGGAATCACGACACCAAATGTTGTCAACGGTGTAGATACGTGGATGAATGGTCTGTATGGGTGTCGGAAAATTTTACGAATCTTAAAGGAAACTATTCTTTCTGCTCACTAACTGGTTGAAATTAAAATATTTAAAATTTGCGGTACGAATATTGCTGCATGGTAAGATTGTTCGAACAACGAAGAAAGCTGCCCGTGGCCAAGCACTATTTGACCGCGGGGATTTCATCGACTCTGAGTATCCATCGGCGAGGACAGTACCCAAATGCCCAGTGAGATGATCAGGTATTACCGATGTTTTACATGAATGGCTGGGGCGGTCATATTGCCGCGGCCAGTGCGCTGTCGCTTGTCATGCTGCATGCGCAGGCCGCCTTGATTGTGGACGGAGAGCCGAGGGGCGGTGGTTTTACACCCGGTACCGGTAAAGTTTTATCCGTCACAATTTCGAATGGATCTGGCGATGTCGTGTTTGCAAATCCTGGATCGCCTTCATCTGTATCCTCAACAAACGGATCTGGCGATGTCGTGTTTGCGAATCCTGGATCGCCCTCATCCGTATCCTCGACGAGCAGTTCGATTAATGGCTCATCCAGCGGATCGCGGGCAGGATTAGCCGGCGGTGCTTCAATAGCCAATAGAAGGCCAAGGGCGTTGACCGGCACGGTGACCGGAAACAGCGTTGCCGGAAGAGTGGTGCACGGCTCAAGTAATCGCGGCGGCGGTCACGGCGGCACTGGCGGCAAGTCTGTGCAAGCGATCACTAGACCGCCAGGGAAGCCGGGCGGAGCGGCGGACGCCAAAGCAACCCCAGACTCGGTTGGTCAGGATTCGGGTGGCGGCACTGGTTCACCGCGCCCATCGCGTGGAAAGTCGGATCCTAATAGCACCAGGCCCAACGGCTCAAAACGGCCTCCGCTAATGCCACCGCAGCCACCTCGGATGCTGGCTGACGATTCGTCACCGCCATCACCGCCGGTAGCGCGCAAACAGTCAACCAAAGACACCGTTCCTGACAACGACATCCTGCCTGCGACGCCAACGTTGCCAACTGAACTTCCCGAATTATTAGTTGCAGAAAAGCCGGAAATTCGATCAAACACGTCGAAGAGAATCGATCCTTTGACTCCGGCGATCCCTCCAAGCAACAATTTACTCCGACAGCCCGCGTTTTTAGCGCCACATGAACCGCTGCTAGCACTAAACGATGGGCTGGATGGCGACAGATTGTCGCGTGCCAACGTCCCGGCGGCCAAGGCAGTCGAAGAAACATTAATTGATGAACCCACGGCGATCCCCGAACCCGCCACCCTGCTCCTCATAGGCCTAGGCTTGGCCGGTCTTGGTTTCGCAAGGCGGCGCAGGTTGAAGGCTTAACTGACAGAGTGCTGCTCACATTAACCCCGTCTCAGTGCGGGGTTTTTCTTATCCGAATCTCCCCCATTTGGATGAAGAAATCGCCGGTCGGCCGCCCAGTTACCCCAATCATTGTAGAAGCGGCCGACAAGGCCGCGAGTCTGGTGAGGTGAAAGTCCTTACACCGTCAGTTGCTCAATTCGGACGGTTAGTATATCCACTGCTCGGGGAGGAAACGAACCGAGATATGCGTGCACGTAGAAGTCGACTAAGCGCCGGTCGGAACACCGAGTCGGGCAGCCTGGTGGCTCGAGCGTGCCGATCTGTTCAAATTGCCACCGTGGTGCACGCTTTTCAGTGGTGTTTCTTCGCTGGTCACAACAGCGCATCTGCATTTCCCGATTGAGGTTATGCGCGAGAACGGCGGCGAGTAGATAGACTTGATTGCCAACCTTTCTGCGGGTCGGTACATAGTCCATTTGTGTCTGCGACTTGAGCTCGGCAAAGACGCCTTCCTGGGCGCCCCGTCCATTGTGCAAGGCCAGTGCCTTTTTGGCCGAGAGGCATTTTTTGGTGACGATCACCTTGAAGTCATAGCCATATGCGTAGGGGATAAACTTGAATTTGACACCCACAGGTAAACGCTTAGAGGGCAAACAAGAGCGCTCGATCAAGCGAGCCCCATAATGACGTCTGAGGCGACTGAGACTCGCGGGTGTTTCCCCCTATGGAAGTAAACCCTAGTGGTTGGTGGAAAAAGCACTCCGGGTTTCCACCTCAGTTTACCACAGCGATTTTACGGGAAATTTATGAGTGGTCTAAAATGGCTGAAAGCCTCGTGGGGATTGGCTCCCCGGGACAGACTCGAACTGCCGACAGGGTGGTTAACGCAGGTACTGCTATCCGCCTTGCTTTTGCTGACGCGGGTCCTTCCGCTGTGATAGACGGTAATTCTGTATTCGTTTCCGGCTTGGTCACACAGCGTAAAGGTCCCGTTTCCGGCGCCGCCGTTGGGCCGGAATGTCATGCGCCACCAGTGGTTGAACTGCACAGATAATCGTCGCGGCACGGTCCCTCCGCGCCGCAGGACGGGCTCATCGGGGTTCCGGTTTTTGTCTTCATCTTTGTTTACGAAGGTGATCCAGCCCATGCTCCAGTCGGCTTGGGAGTTGCTGCTGGGGGTGCAGTGGGAAGCGTCCTGGCTGCGGCAGATCACGACCGGCTTATTTCGTTTGATTGCCTCCGATCGTGCGTGGAACAGATCGCCCATCAGCCGTTGGGTCTGGGTGGCAATAAGGTTTCGCTGGTAAAGATCAACGAAATTCGGCACACCCCAGGTCAGCAGGATGCCTAGCAGAGCCAGGCCGAGCATCAGTTCGATCAACGTATAACCAGGGAGCAGACGGACGTCTGCCGGTTGCCGCATGTGCATATCACTCTCCTTGTGATTCGCGATGGGGTCGCCATCCTGGAACCCCGCCAGTTTCCGGCTAACGCAGCCGGTTGATTGCCGTGTGCTTCGTCACAGGTTATTTGGTCCCGAGCGCTTTCGCAAGACGGTCCAGGGCCTTGTCCAGCGTGTCCATATCCGTGGCAAATGACAACCTGACGTAGCCCTCCAGCCCGAACGCCGACCCCGGAACGAGCGCGACGCCGGCTTCGGACAACAGCATGGATGCAAATTCGACGTCATTGCTGATATCGTCACGAGCAGAGATCGCACCGGAGCAGTCCGGGAAGCTGTAGAAGGTGCCGTCGCCTTCCAAGGCGTTTACACCCTTCAACGTGTTCAATCTGCTGACTACATGATCATGGCGGCGTTTGAATTGAACCACCATGTCTTCGACGCATTGCTGGTCACCGGCGAGTGCCGCTAGACCGGCGTACTGTGAAACCGCAGTAGGGTTTGACGTGCTTTGCGACTGGATTTTTTTCATCGCCTGGATGATCGACGAGGGGCCCGCCGCGTAGCCTATCCGCCATCCGGTCATTGCATAGGCCTTGGAAACCCCGTTGACGACAACCGCGCGATCGGACAAATCGGGGCAAACGTTTACCAGATTGACAAACGGGCTGCTTGTCCACAGAACGTGCTCATAGATGTCGTCACTCACGACCCAAACCTGGGGATTTTTAAGCAGGATGTCGGCTAGTGCAGCCAGTTCACGTTGTTCATACGAAACGCCCGTTGGATTGCTTGGGCTGTTCATAATCAACAACCGGGTGCGGTCGTTTATAGCCGCCTCCAGTTGACCCGGTGTGATCTTGAACCGCTGATCGACACCGGCATCGATAACGACCGACTTGCCGCCCGCCAGAGCCACCATGTCGGGATAAGACACCCAATAGGGTGCAGGGATAACGACCTCGTCGCCGTCGTCGAGCAGGGCAAGAAACATGTTGAACAGGCTGTGTTTTGCTCCTGCCGATACCAGGATCTGGTCGGACTCGTAATCGAGGTTGTTTTCACGGGAGAATTTTTCCCGTACCGCCGCCTTGAGCGGCGGAATACCGTCAACTGCGGTATATTTCGCGGCGGCACCGGATTCGATTGCCTTGATTGCAGCGGCTTTGACATGTTCGGGTGTATCGAAATCCGGTTCACCGGCGCCGAGCCCGATGACGTCGTGTCCGGCGGCGCGCAGTTCCTGGGCACGTGTGGACACGGCGATGGTTGGGGAGGGCTTGATCAGACCTACCCTTTTTGACAGCTTTTCACTATTCACTGTGGACCCTATGGATTGAGGATGAATTTGAAGTGACTTGTATCATTAAACCCGGCATTTGACAAAAAAGAGGGGATTGCGAGTTGTCGAAAGAATTTAGATTGACCAGCGAATTTGCCCCAGCCGGTGACCAGCCTGAAGCTATAACAGCGCTGATCGAGGGGATCGGCAACGGGGAGGCGTTCCAAACCCTGCTGGGCGTCACGGGGTCCGGCAAGACGTTCACGATCGCAAACGTCATCCACGAGACCCAGAGACCGACCCTGGTTCTGGCGCCGAATAAAACCCTTGCAGCGCAGCTATACGCGGAGATGCGGGATTTCTTTCCGGGAAATGCCGTGGAGTATTTCGTATCTTACTACGACTATTACCAGCCTGAAGCTTATGTCCCGAGCAGCGATACCTATATTGAAAAGGACGCGTCGATCAATGACCACATAGATCAGATGCGGCTTTCGGCGACGAAGGCGTTGCTGGAGCGCGATGATGTTGTAATCGTTGCCACCGTATCCGCGATCTATGGTCTGGGCGACCCCGTTGCGTACCACGGTATGATCCTGCATCTGCGGGAAGGCGCCATGATCGACCAGCGTGAGGTATTGAAGAAACTTGCGGAGCTTCAATACACGAGGAACGACTATGATCTCAGGCGCGGTACGTTCCGTGTGCGAGGGGATGTGATAGACATCTTCCCGGCGGAATCAGAGCGATTTGCTGTGCGGTTGGAGCTGTTCGGGGATGAAATCGAAAAGCTGTCTCGGTTCGATCCGTTGACCGGCGAGGTGGACGAGAGGGTAACGCGGATGACCATTTACCCGAAGAGCCACTACGTTACGCCGCGCGACACGATCCTCAACACGCTGGAAGATATCAAACAGGAACTCGTACAGAGGCTAAATCAGCTGCGGGACTCGGACAGGCTGCTGGAGGCCCAGCGGCTGGAGCAGCGAACCCGATATGATCTGGAAATGATGCAGGAGCTTGGGTATTGCAACGGCATCGAGAACTATTCGCGGTATCTTTCAGGACGTTCACCCGGACAACCGCCGCCGACGCTGATCGACTATCTGCCGGGAAATGCCCTGATGATTCTCGACGAGAGCCATGTTCTCGTGCCGCAGCTGGGCGCCATGTACAAGGGTGACCGGTCACGGAAGGAAACGCTGGTCGAGTATGGCTTTCGCCTGCCGTCCGCGCTTGACAATCGCCCGCTCAGGTTCGATGAATTCGAAGCCATGATGCCCCAGACCATATTCGTTTCGGCGACCCCCGGTCCTTACGAGCTGGACCGTTCGCCGCAGGTCATCGACCAGGTCGTGCGACCGACCGGGCTGGTCGATCCCGAGCTTGAGGTGCGCCCCGTGCTCACCCAGGTGGACGATCTGCTGTCGGAAATCAACAAACGTGCAAAATGCCGGGAACGTGTGCTGGTAACCACGCTGACCAAACGCATGGCAGAAGACCTGACGGACTACCTGACCGAGCACGATGTCAAGGTGCGTTACCTCCACTCCGATATCGACACGGTGGAGCGGGTCGAGATCATCCGAGACCTCAGGGCGGGCAAATTCGACGTACTGGTCGGTATCAACCTGCTCCGTGAGGGGCTGGATATTCCCGAGGTTTCACTGGTTGCAGTGCTGGATGCCGACAAGGAGGGTTTTCTGCGTTCGACCCGTTCGCTGATCCAAACCATCGGCCGTGCGGCACGAAACTTAAATGGCAGGGCGATTCTGTATGCCGACAGGGTGACCAATTCGATGCGTACAGCCATCGACGAGACCGATCGCCGCCGTAAGAAGCAACACGAATACAACGTAGCCAACGGCATTACGCCAAAGAGTGTTCAGAAGGCCATCAGGGATATCATCGAGGGCGTATCGGATCCCACGCGGCGGGGCCGGGTCAGCGCCGCGGTGCGTGAAGAACAGCGCTCGCTGGCGGTCGCCGAATTCGCCGGAGAGTACGCAGCCATGAGTGCCCGGGAACTGGGCCGTGAGATTGAGCGGCTGGAAAAGACCATGCACGAGCACGCCCGCAACCTCGAATTCGAGGAGGCGGCTGCTATAAGGGACAGGATAGCGACGATCAGGAAACAGCATTTCGAGCTGGAGCCCGGGGTTCAAACCCGTCAAAAAGTCGGATGAACGCAGACGAGGCGCAGCGTATTATTGGATAAATTGAACGGATTGCAACAGGTATGATATGTTGCGGGATTCTGCTGTAGGCGCGTAGCTCAGTGGTAGAGCACTACCTTGACATGGTAGTGGTCGGTGGTTCGATCCCACTCGCGCCTACCACCTGATTCGACGACTTACGGCAATAAAAGCCTGCAAAATCAGTGAATTCAGCCAATATTCGCTT
>CAMYOI010000059.1 GCA_947259955.1 uncultured Gammaproteobacteria bacterium | reverse complement strand
AGCACCGCTTCGAACCCTGCCGCTTCGGCCACCGGCAAGCCGCCCACGTCCAGGTAGTGAACAAGTCGGCCAAGTTGGTTCAGGCCCGGGTCCGTCTCGAGCCCGAAGCTCGCAACTAGCACTTCGAAGGTCACGCGATCGTAGACGTGGGTGAAAGCGGCGCCATCGAAATCGAAACCCAGGGCATTACCAGGGCAGTAACGGGGCTTTTCAAGCCAGAGGAAACGGGCTTCAGTATCGATGAAGCGACGTATCAGCCAGGCACTCGCAACGCGGTCGACCCACAGGCGTCGGCGCGTTGCCCAGACCCGAGCCCGGTAACGGCGGACGTCGAGGCGTTGGACTACTCCTTTTGACGCAGAGGGTTCTTCCGGAGAAAAGAGGCCGTTGACCAGTGTCTTGAGTTCTTCCAGGGCTGGGCGCGCCTTGTCGCTCGTCGGGCCCGGGAAGAAATCGATTGAAGCGATGGCATCGAATTCCCGCTCGAGCTGCCGGAGTCGGCGCCGCGCCGCGGTTTCGTCGAGAATCGGCAATTCGGATTGTAATGCCGCTGCTTCAGCCTCAATTTCACGAAATGCGACGGAACGGTCGAAAAGACGACGCAGTTCCTCTTCCGCTTCCGAGCTCTGTTCGGGCAGATCAAACAGCCAGGCGGTTCCACCGTCTGTTTCAATCTGTGTACGAACGGCGATCAGTTTGTCGCGATGTTGCTCAGAAGCAGGGAGCAGCGACACGCCGTCGCGCAGCGTGCCGGCGCCGAGCTCTTTCATCGCCCGCCACAATCGGACCCGCGGTGTACTAGCCGATCTTCCTGCCAGGTTGGTCAGTAAAAGCAGCCACGCGATGGGATTATTATCATTCATGTAACATATGTTACATAAAAGAAACATATGTTACAACTATCGAATATGGAAAATTCGGCCGCCGGTGGGTGGGGTTAGATCCGGCTTTCCAGGGCGCGTCGGCGCGTCGTTTGTCCAGGCGCCGCGACAAGTGCTTGTTAACCCTATCCGGGGTGACTGCAACGGTCGACAGCGCCTGCGGCACTGCGGCACGCTCGGCATCGATGTCGCCGTCCTGTAGGGCCTGGGGCGGGCGCGCAGCGATATCTGACACGCTGAGATCCGACGCCAGTACCGTGCAGGCCGGTTCGGCCCGTGGAGCAAGTTCCAGCCAGCGATTGAGGGATCCGCATTCGTCGGCCTCGAAATGGCTGAAGGCTAGCCAGCGCGGCTAATATTGAGGTAGGTTCGGTTTGTCTGGACAACAGTCTGTACTGGGGCTGCCTATCCCGGCGCTGGCTGGTCCTGGTCCCGCTGAACGTGCTCGCTGAAACGTTGAACCATCGGAAATTGCGATGTTGAAAAAACATCTCTCCACGGCACACGAAAAAATCGGCGCGGACGTGGTCGATGTCCCTGCACAATTCCTCCAGAGACCGCAGCACCGTCGAGTCGGGCCGAGGGGTTTCGGCGGGTGAATTGTCGTAACACGATGCAATCTGCTTTGAACCCGGCTCCAGCCTCGTCCAGTCGGCGTCGTAGTTGCGATAGGTCTCGCCCCGCAAGAAGTCGAACCCGCGGGTGACCACCTCCGTCATTCGGCATTTGCCATAAAATAGAAAAAAATGCAGCTCATACTCCATCTCGTCGAGGTATTCCTCGAACAGGATGCGCGGCCGGACGAACCGGTAATGGATTTCAACGGTGGACCTTATTGGGTGGGGGCGCAGCCACGGTCGTGCCACGGTTTGCAGGTTTACTTCATTTGCGGCGTCTCCTGCCGTCTCACGGCTTCGATTCTGTCCCTGGATGACGCCATCCAATACGAGCATGGACCGGTTCCAGCTGTGCGTGGTCTTCATGACGTAGGTGCGCGGAAGATTGGCGCAGTCGATCTCTGCCGCGTTCTCGATCAGGGCGTATGTTTCAGCGGTCCGGAACCATGGGCGCACGAATTCCTTGACTCGATATTTGTCTACCAGCAGGGCATAGTCCACCAAGGGGTCCGGATTCTGACAGCGCCATTGTATCTTTTCGCTGAGCGTCCTGCGGTCCCAGTCCGACGGCATTGTGTACATCAGCTTGCGCAGGAACATAGGCGAGCGCACGATAAAATGCTCACGCAGGCACCGCAGCAATCCCCGGATACTCACTGATCGTCTTCCCGCTTTAGACTGTCATTAACGACCTACAGCCACGGCGTACGGTAGCCGTCCCGGCGCCAGAGGACGGGAAAGAAACTTTCATCCATGTCGTCCGTCCCGTGTCGCCTGTACCGGCTGTAGACCGGGCTGACGTTGACAGGGTGAAAGTGTGCTGCGCTGGACATGCAATGGGCGACGACCGAGCGACGGGGTGTTTTCCCCCGATTGTCCCTTGACCCGTGCCAGGTACGTCCGTGATGGATTACGGCACTGCCCGCACTCACTTCGATGGGCACGATTTCCGGGCGGGCCTCGCCGGCACGGCGCGCCGCGGCCCGCATATCCGTAATTGGATCATCAGGCGCATGAAACTGGTCGATCGGGGGCGAAAGTGGCCAGCGATGCGATCCGGCCACATATTCAATTGTCCCCTGATCGGCCCGGGTATCGTCCAATGTGATCCAGAAGGTCATCATTTCACCCGGCACGATCCAATCCTGGTAACTGTCATCCTGATGAAAACCGAGTGAACGCGCGCCGGGCGGCTTCCATATGACGTTGTCCTGATTCAGGCGCGCGCCGTGCCATCTACGCAATTCGGCGCAGGCACACCCAATATCGACGCGTGTCACGATGGCAGCGATGATGCTGTCGGACTTCCAGGCGTTGCAGATCTGCCGGGTGACGTCGCGGGCGCCGGATTCGGGGCGCCAGTTCCACTCGTCGGGCTGAATTCCAGTTTCAAAACACCCTGCAAACAAATGCTCGAATCGGGACCGGGCAGCGGCTACCATTGATTCATCGAGCGCGTCCTCGACGACCACGAATCCGTCTCTATGAAACGACTCTATTTTTCCGGTATCTAAAACAATCCGCACAAGACGCCGAAGTCCATCTGCCGAGATCACGCAATGATATCAACGTCGCGTATTCGGAAGAAGGCTTTTGACCGGGGCCTTCCGGGTGTCATAATGTGCGAACAAGTTGCCGGTAAACGAGAAAACTTTGGAGGAGCAATAATGTCCAGTATCCAGACTGAGTCCATGTCGTATGTCGCCAGCGGCCAGACGATGACGGGATATCTCGCCCTTGATTCCGCCATCGACGGCCCGAGGCCGGGGGTGCTGGTGGTTCCGGAATGGTGGGGATTGAACGACTACATCCGTGAGCGCGCCGAGCAGGTTGCTGCTCTGGGCTACACCGCACTGGCCGTGGACATGTACGGCGAAGGAAAGACCGCACAGACACCGGACGAGGCCGGTAAGATGATGAACGCAGTGATGGGGGACATGGAAACGGGCACGGCGCGACTCGAGGCAGCGCACCACGCACTGAGCGATCTTTCCACCGTCGACGGCGAGCGCACGGGTGCGATCGGTTTTTGCTTCGGCGGCGCCATGGTCCTGCACATGGCGCGTGTCGGCATGCCGTTGCGAGCCGTGGTCAGCTTTCATGGTGCCCTGGGTTCTTTTCACACCCCGGAGCCTGGATCGGTGAAGGCAAGAGTGCTGGTTTGCCACGGTGCCGCGGATGTCATGATCCCCGACGAAGACGTGCGCGCTTTTAAAACAGAGATGGACACCGCCGGGGCGGACTACCGCTTCATCGCGTATGAGGGTGCGATGCACGGCTTTACCAGCCGCGAGGCCGACGCCAACGGCAAAAAGTTCGGCATCCCGGTTGCGTACAACGAAACCGCCGATCGTGAGTCGTGGCAGGCGATGAAAGACCTCTTCGAGGAAGTGTTTTAGACGCATCCCGGGTTCCGCACGACAGGCATTTCCATCTGCCATGCCTCCCGCAATATGCGGGTTAACCGTTTGGGAGGGCTTGCATCCGGTGGCTCTTGCGCTGCGGCAAGCACCTTAAATTAGGCAGGGTATTCAAGGGGCGGGTGATCCGCCTCCGAGGGGTCGTTATCCGTCCGGCCAGTTCAGTAAGCGCCTGCGGAGGGTATAAATCATACCTCTATCGTCATCCAACTTTTTCGGCACTTCAACCCTGGCGCTGCTCCAGGAGGAGATCCTTACCCAATCGGTCCGACGCTCACTGGGTTGTCGCCGGTCGGAATATTTGCGTCGCTCAACACCACCACTACTGAAATAAAAAAGATCGTATACGACCCGCCGGTCCTGTCCCGAACGACGATCCGCACCAGCCCTTTTTTTCATGGAAATGATGATTTTAATGAAGGTATTCTTGAGTCTACATCACAGAGTACAAATTCTCTGTGCGCACTATCGGCCCTCAAAAGCCGTCAATCATAAAACTGACCTTTCGTCGCTAATTGTGCGCCGTTTGGTCCCGGGCTTCAGATCCATGGGAATGAAGATCGCGATGAAGCCGAGACCGAAGATTTAACGTTTTGGTGCGGCTGCGTGCCCGGCCGACGCGCAGTCTGGGTCGAACGAAGGTGTAATTCCGTCGACATGACGCTCCTGGCAATGAAATTCAAATAAAGATGGCTAATTCGATGATGCTTGTGTATTATCGCGCGGAAATGCGATTCCCGCACAGTGCCCGCAAGTAGTTCTGTCTCCACATTACCTCCTGTAACGCCCTGTTCTGACTCACATTTAGTTTATTTCTAATTAAAATAACGACTTATTCAGTCGGAGGTATTTATTATGATGACAGGCACTGTCAAATGGTTCAACGAGTCCAAAGGTTTCGGCTTCATCACCCCCAGCGACGGCAGCAAGGACGTGTTCGTGCACTTCTCTGCCATTAACGCCGATGGGTTCCGGGCCCTCAACGAGGGGCAATCGGTCAACTTCGTGGTGGAAAATGGCCCAAAGGGGCCACAGGCCAGCCAGGTCAGCATCAACAGCTGACAATCATCGGGTAAATCCTACCTTGCCCGGGTGGCGAGGTAGGGCTCGACCGCGCAATCTGTCTCAAAGAGACCTAATCTTGAAGAAACTTTTTATCGGTGGTCTGTCGAAAGACGCCACCGAAGCCAGCGTCACCGATCTGTTCTCCAATTACGGCAGGGTTCACTCAGTCCAACTGGTGACGGAAATATTTTCCGGCCGATGCCGGGGGTTCGGATTCATCGAAATGGAGGGTCATGAAGCCCGCGCAGCCATCGAGGCTCTCGATGGACGGACGCAGGACGGCACGTCGCTCAAGGTGCGTTACGAACAACCGCGTGAACGCGGCAAGGGACGCGGACGCCGCCGCTAGAGCGGCCAAACCACCCGCGTTATACGATGGGCGCTCCTCGGCGCCACTTCATGGATGTGCCTCCCGCCTAACGTTGTGTTCGGCCGGCGCATGTGAAGCATCGTGCAAATTCAAATACGGAGTATCCAAACAAATGACTTTTGACTCACTTGGTCTGAATGCCGCGTTGATGCGCGCCATCGCGGACCAGGGTTACGAAAAACCCACGCCAATCCAACAGCGGGCTATCCCCGTCGTGCTGGCAGGGCGCGACATTCTTGCCAGCGCGCAGACCGGAACCGGCAAGACCGCGGGTTTCACTCTTCCATTGCTGCAGCGCCTCGATTCGACGCGGCCTGGCCGTCGGAATGGCGGTGTGCGGGCGCTCATACTCTCTCCCACACGAGAACTCGCAGCTCAGGTCGGTGAGTCCGTGACTACCTACGGACGCCACCTTGAATTGCGCAGCGGCGTGATCTACGGCGGCGTCAAGATCGGTCCACAGATCAAGCAGCTGCGCGAGGGCATCGACATCGTCGTCGCCACACCGGGTCGCCTGCTCGATCATGCGTCGCAGGGGACCATCGATCTGTCGATGGTCGAGACCCTGGTTTTAGACGAGGCGGATCGCATGCTCGACATGGGATTCATCCACGACATTCGCCGAATCATCAAACAGGTGCCGAAGGTGCGGCAGACCCTGATGTTCTCCGCAACCTTCTCCAAAGAGATCAGGCAGCTGGCTGATGGATTACTGCGGCAGCCGGAAAAAATCGACGTGTCACCGCGCAATACCACCGTGGAACGCATCGCCCAGCGTGTCCACCCTGTCGCCAAGGACACTAAACGTGCACTGCTGTCCTGGCTGATAGATTCGAATGACTGGTACCAGGTCCTGGTATTTACACGCACCAAACACGGCGCAAACCGACTGGCTCAGCAACTGGAGCGCGACGGCGTGATCAGTGCCGCGATCCATGGAAACAAAAGCCAGGGAGCGCGCACCCGGGCATTGGCAGCCTTCAAGGCGGGCAACATTCGCGTTCTGGTGGCAACCGACCTTGCCGCCCGTGGTCTGGACATCGAACGATTGCCGCACGTGGTCAACTACGAGCTGCCCAACGTGCCGGAAGACTATGTTCACCGCATCGGTCGTACCGGCCGGGCCGGTCTGGAAGGAGAAGCCGTCTCCCTGGTATGTCCCGACGAAAACGGCTATTTGCGTGACATCGAGAAGTTCCTTGGATACAAGATTCCGAGCGAGGCGATTCACGGATTCGAGCGACAAGTCCGTGTCGTTGCACCTGAAACAAAATCAGGACCTGTAGAGCAGCTTGGCAGACGCGGCGGACAAGCACGCAATGGCAAACAACGGTCAAATGTTCGACGCGGCACCAAGGCTGTCAAACGGCCTGGCGCACAGCGTCACCGTGGCATCGCGGCTTGAATTGAATTAAATAGCAGCGGCCAGCGCCGGGATAGGCGTTGCCGATTTACTGGCCAATGTCGACGAGTAGATATGGAGCTCAACGGAGTTGCACATGTGTATTTGACGGTGAAGGATTTCGACGCCTGCTTGCCGTTCTATAAAAAACTTCTGGCGTTTTTCGACATGAAGTGCCTGGTCAGCAACGATCGTCTTTTTTACTGCGTCGGCAGCAGAACAGGTATAGGAATTCGGGCGGCCGGCCCCGAACATCAAAATACCTCATTCGACCAGTACCGTGCCGGTCTTCACCATCTCTGCCTGCGTGCCCGCAATCGTGAAGACGTGGACGACGTGTACGCCTTCGTGGTCGAGCTCGGCGCGAACATCGTTCAAGCGCCGGAAGAGAGCGATTGGGCTCCCGGCTACTACTCCGTCTTGTTCGAGGATCCGGGCGGCATCCGTCTCGAAGTCAACCATGTGCCGGGAAAAGGCAACCTGGACGCAGACATTGAATTACCCCTTGCCATCGAAGTCCAGGAGCGGCTCAGCCGGCCCTAGCCCGCATTTCTCACCAGGAGTCTATCCCCTGCGCGTGAACGTGCCGGAGCACGTATGTTGCGGTCAGTGGGAGATCGACTTGTCAGTGAACAGATAGTCCTTCAACTCCTTGTCGAAGCTTGGATCTTTCCTTCGGATCCACTCCAGCACCATTGCCGCGTGTTCTTTTTCCTCGTCACGGTTGTGCGCCAGTATGGCTTTCAGTTCATCGTCCTTGCAGGCATCGACTCTCTGGTTGTACCAGTCCACGGCCTCGAGTTCCTCCATGAGCGACGTGATCGCCCGATGCATGTCCCGCGTTTCATTCGAAAGCTCCTCGATCGGTTCGTGATAACCTTCGTTTGCCATTAAACGTACTCCTTGACAGTGTTAGAGATTCAATATGTACCATAACACGCGCAGGACCAGGAAAGTTTGAAGCGGTGGAGGATGGATACACGGTATTGGTTGTGTTCGGGGGGATACTCCTGGTGGGTCTGGCGGCTGACTATATGGGGCAGCGCACGGCTTTTCCGAGGGTCACGACCATCCTGCTGTTCGGCGCCCTGATCGGGCCGGAAGCGCTGAATTTCATACCGCGGCTTTTACTCGACAATTTCAACATCATCGCTCAGATCACTCTGATTATGGTTGGTTTTCTGCTGGGCGAAAGAATGGCTTTGCAGGAACTGAGACAGATCGGTCGCGGCGCTCTGGTCATATCGATCACCGCGGCGGTTATTACCTGGCTGATGGTATGGTTTGGACTGATGGCAGTCGGCAGCGGAATCGAGATCGCACTGTTGCTGGGTTGCATCGCGGCCGCGACGTCACCGGAAGCGGTGGTGGATGTCGTGGTCGAGTCCGGGGCTAAAAGCAGGTTTGCCAAGCGCCTGTTGGCCATAGTGGCGCTCGACGACGCGTGGGCCCTGCTGCTTTTCAGCGTAGGCATTGCGCTGGTGATGGCGCTGCATGGCACGGATGGCGCTGATTCCCCGGTGTTGTTTGTCCTGCGGGAAATCTTCGGCGCGATATTATTGGGCGTAGTCATCGATCTACCGGCCAGCTATCTGACCGGCCGGATCAGGCCGGGTCAGCCCATGTTGACCGAGGCGCTTGGACTGGTGTTCCTGGCCGGTGGCCTTGCCATTGCGCTGGAGGTTTCCTATCTCATCACGGCGATGACCATGGGGGTGGTGATCGCGATTTTTGCCCGCCACCACGAGCGGCCGTTTCGCGCAATCGAAGGGCTGGAGTGGCCGCTGCTGGCAATATTTTTCGTGCTCGCCGGTGCGTCATTGGATTTCGAGGCCTTGCTCGCCATCGGTTGGATTGGTTGCGCCTACGTCCTTTTCCGCACGGTCGGGAAGGTCGTTGGGGCCTGGGTAGGGGGCGGTCTGTCCCGGGTCGGAACGACCGAACGCTTCTGGACCGGGGCCGCCCTGCTGCCCCAGGCCGGTGCCGCGATGGGAATGGCCCTGGTCGCGTCGAGCCAGTTCCCGGCGTATCGTCAGATCCTGCTGCCGATCGTCATCGGCTCGACGGTATTGTTCGAAATCGTCGGCCCCATCGTAACCCGCAGGGCCATTAACAGGATGGGGGTACACTAGATCAGCAGTTGAACGTCCGCGTCGCCGGCGAACTCGAAAAATGTCGAGGCCCCACCCAGCTCGATTTCGTCTATGAAATCTTCGGACTTCATATCGAATAGATCAATGGTCATCTGGCAGCCGATCATTTTGACTTCGGCCTCGATACAAAGATCACGAAGTTCCTGAACAGTGGCAACGCCCTTCTTCTTGATCTTCTGTTTCATCATGCTGGTCATCATGGTTTCCATGCCGGGAATGGCGGTACCCAGCACCGGGAACCATTTGTCCATACCCATCGGCATCGGCATTCCCGGGTTTCCCAGCGGACTCACCTTGAGGTTGAGGTCTTTGCGCAGGAGCTGAAGCCCGTAGAATGTGAAAAATACGGTAACGTTGTATCCCAGAGCGGCCGCGGTAGAGGCAAGAATAAAAGGCGGGTAGGCCCAGTCCAACGTACCCTTGGTTGCGATTAGCGCCAGTTTCTTCTCGGACATCTGTCTATACCTTTTTGATGAGTTTGGATCTTCTCTTCCCGGGCGCGGGTGCGCCGGGTTACGTGGCATCAGTTTTTTTCAGCACGAAATGATATTCGTCCCCCACCTCGGACGATTCCACCAGGGTAATTCCCGGTTGATTCGCCAGACCCCGCAGATTCACCAGCGATCCCGGATCGGTCGTGATGACGTGCAGCGTTTGCCCGGCATCCAGATTGCTCAGGGATTTTTTGGCTTGGAGCACAGGAACTGGGCAGTTCCATCCGCGGGTGTCGAGTTCCCGATCGAAATCCCCCTTCCTAACCGCCGGTTTTGGTGTAGGAACCGCAGAGGGCCTAAACAGGGATATCACTTTCCTGAGCATGTCTGGGCAATATATTAGTATCTTATTAAATTCAATGTTATTTACCAAAATGGGTATATTTTTCGTGTAGCGGTGCCCAGCGAGTCGAAATTCGCCAAAAACGGGCGCAGCCATCGCCGCGTCCAGGCCGGTAAATCCGGCAGTCAGCTGACTTTTCGCTAGAATGAAAATCCGGCGTTCACCGCTACCTGATGCATGCACAGTTCTACGGTCTGGCCGGGGGTGAACAGGTCGGGGCCGTTCACGCACTTCTCCGGCGCATACGTCAGGGCCATACTGAACGCGCGTCCCTTGCCGAGTGCCTTGCTGAATCCCGCCGTCAAATGCGTCTCGATGACACCGGGAGCAATGATGTTGAACGTGACGTCTTCCGACGGAATTGGCTGTTTGCCATAGCTCGCCCCAACCCGCCAGGTCCAGTCATTTCCTGTCGACCAGGTGTAGCCCAGTTTTAGGACGGTCATGTCTTCCCAACCGAATCCGATTCCAGGATCATTGCCGAGACAGCTCGGACCCCTGGCAACCGGCGACGCGGTAAACGGGGCAGAGGGCATGCATCCCGTGGGCAGGCCCGTAGTGCCGGGGTCACCCACACCCTTGGCGTCGTTGTAGAACACGTGCTGGATGTCGGCGGTAATCGTTCCGGGACCGGCTTTTGCCGCCAATCCCGCCTGCAGGGTGGCGGGAATGTTGAGTTTTCCGCCATCGGGAAACAACCCCGCGTAGTCATCGAATTTGTTGTTGATCTCCGTCTGATATGACGCGGCCAGCGTGACTCCGCTACCGACATCGCCCTGTATGCCGAGGCGTAGACCAAATCCCGTATCATTGTCGTGGCCTTTGTCGGACAGGTTGGCGGGATCGAGAGAAAAGGGTCCGAACGCGCTGAATCCTCTCATTTCGAGCCTGGAGTAGTTCAGTATGCCGGCGATTCCCCAGGATGCTTTTCCGTCCGCGAATTTCTGCGAGTAATTGAGATTAGCGAACAACTGCGTATAGTCGACGCCGCTGTCGGCACCGCCGCCGGGGACCGCGCCTCCGCCAAAGCTGCCGACACCAAACGGCGTGTCGGCGGCGTCATAGTCCGTATTCATGCCGCCGTTGCCGTACAGGGCGAACCCGACGGCCTTGTCATCGTTGTCACCGATGGGCCAGCTGAATCCCAGCGATGGAACAAAGAAGGACTCGCTTCCGCTCTTCACCGTGGGACCGGGGAACGGCGGGAAATTTCCGGACGCAGGGCTTGCATTGACGGTGTATTCCCTGCGCGGCGAGAACCAAACTAAATCTATTTCATTTTTCCTGCCGACATAAACCACCCCGGCCGGATTGATAGCGGCGATCAAGGGGTCCTGCGGGAACGCGACGCCGCTGCCGGCGATCCCGTTTTGGCGCGACCCGTAGCCGTGTTGGTACAAGCCGTTGGTGGCCAGGACGAGCGAAGATGACGCGGTCGCGAGAGCGGCCAATGACATTACGAAAATCCTGTTTGCGATATTGTTTTTCACTTCTCCCCCTGAATGTCCTCACTCTATTGGTGAGCAGATTTGAACGCAGGACCACAGGCACTATATGCCGCGTGGTAAGATAACGAAAAGGTGCTGCCAAGCGGTTGATCCGGATCAATTTTCTGTCCTGTCCGACCAGGAGCGTAGACGATCAGCAGGAGTCTAAAACCATCGATCATCTCTATCCAGGGTTGCAAACCCCTGTATAGCAGGGCTCCTAGCCGCGACGAAGAAGGCAGGTGTCTCAGCGATTTCATGATCCTGATCTCGGGCCTCCGAAACTGGCCGTGCCGCCGGCGAGCGGAAACGATTGCGAAGCTTCATGGTGTGCTTAGCGCTTATTCAGAAGTCGTGTTTGCCGATCTCAATCTGCAACTCAACCTGCTCTGGGTGTCGGTCAAACCCCGCTACGGCGTGATTGCCGAAATCTGCGGCGACCTGCAGATTTGTATCCCGGAAGTCAAACTGGTGGGTTCGTACACAGGCTGACGGAGTGAGGCGTATGTACGTGAAAGTCAGGGCCGGGTTGGATCTGCATGTCGGCGGGCCACCGGAGATGCGCGTGGGGGAGGTCAAATCCACGTCCGCCGCCGCCATCCTCGGGCGTGATTTCCCCGGCGTGAAGTTTGACGTTCTGGCCGAACCCGGCATGCGGGTCCGGGCGGGGGAAGCCGTGCTGCGTGACCGACATCGGCCCGGGATTGTTTTCACCGCACCGATCAGCGGACAGGTTGCCAGGATCAGCCGAGGCGCCCGGCGTGCACTTCAGTCCATTCAGATCATCGCGGACGACGCGATTGATGGGGTCAGCTTCGATGTCCCGGATGCATCCAACAGAGTTTACGTGCGCAAGGTGATGTGCGAATCGGGGCTGTGGACCAGCCTCAGGACGCGCCCTTATGGACACATTCCCGATCCAGACGCCGAACCACGGGCGCTGATGATCACGGCCATGGACACGGAACCGCTGGCTCCCGATCCGGCGTGCATCATTTCTGAATACCCGGAACACTTCACCACCGGGATCGAGGCGTTGACCGAGGCGTGTGACGCGCCGCTGTTTGTTTGCCAGGCCGCCGGTTCCGACGTCTCCGCCGCCGATTCGGATCGCGTCCGGACCGTCGAGTTCAGCGGCCGCCATCCCGCGGGGCTGCCCGGGACCCATATCCACGCATTGTGCCCGATCGGGTTCGATGGCGGCGAAGTTTGGTACATCGGATACCAGGACGTGATCTCGCTTGGCCGTTTGATCACCGAGGGCGCCCCCCGGTATTGCCGCATCGTGTCCCTGGCGGGGAACGGCGTGAAACGCCCGCGTCTGCTGGAAGTGGCCTGCGGCGCCGCGGTTGACGAGATCACCAGCGGCGAAATGACGGATGACTCCGTGCGAGTCATCTCGGGCTCTGTTCTTTCAGGCCACACGGCGGTCGGTGCGCAAGCCTTTCTGGGTCAGAAGCACAACCAGGTCACAGTGATCAGGGAACCGGCTGCCAGGAAACTGGGCTGGTGGCGGCGTGGCGGCTGGACTGTTGCCCATGCCGGCAACACGGGACCATTGCTGCCCACCGGCGACATGGAAATAGCGTCACCTCCCGGCATCCTTCCGGTCCCGTTGATGCGAGCCTTGCTGGTGGGCGATATCGACCGCGCACGGGATCTCGGCGCGCTCGAATTGGTCGAAGAGGACCTCGCTTTGCTCACCTATGCCTGTCCGTCGGGGAATCGCTACGGGCGGCTGCTTCGGGATGTACTTGATCAGCTGCACAAGGAGGCCCCATAGAGACCGCAGCTCGTCATTCCGGCGCCCCGCACGTGCGGGCCTTGATTAGCCCCAGAGGGATCAAGGTAACCACCCTGGTCGCGTTGATCCCGGTGCTCGTCGCCGCGGTGCTGAATACCGGCTACCAGTATCTGCGCGCGTTGGATACCGCCGGGAAAGAGCACGCGGGCGGTTGGCGTGACGGTTTTATACTGGGGCTCGGCGTGGACTACCAGGAGCCGACGATTGTCGGGATAACGGTCGCCGGTCTGGTGCACGTCGTGCCGGTCCTGATCATAGCGATGATGGCCGCAGGAGTATGCGAACGCGCTTTCGCAACGCAGCGCGACCGCCCCATGGATGCGGGATTCATCCTCAGTGCCATCGTATTCACGCTGTTGATGCACCCCGCGGTGTCGTTGTTCCATGTCGCTTTCGGTATGATGTTTGGAATCGTGTTCGGCAGGGGCGTATTCGGTGGGGAGGGAAAGACATTTCTCAATCCGGCATTGCTCGCCGCGGCGGTGGTGCAGATTTCTTTCCCGACGGCGCATACGGGACACCCGCTGTGGGACGGCATTGTCGGTTATAGCGGCAGCAACATCTTCTCGCTGTCCAACGAAAGCGGCAGCGGGGCTTTTGTTTCATCCGATATCGCCTGGTGGAATTGCCTCATGGCGTCTGGTCCTGGGCCACATCCTGGGTCTGATCCTGGTGGTGTCTCTTTTTGGTGCCGTTGGCGATGGCGGCATGGCGGACCTTCCCTGGTACTGGCATGCGGTGCTCGGCAGTTTCGCATTAGGGGTGGTGTTCGTTTCCACCGATCCCGCCAGCGCCGCATCTACGGACGCGGGCCGCTGGATACAGGCCGTCCTCGCTGGAGGTCTCGTGGTGGTCATGCGTGTGGTCAATCCTTCCCACCCGGACAGTGTGGTCACCGCCCTGCTCATGGGATCGATCCTCGCACCCCTCATCGACTACGTGGTGGTCGGGTGGAACATCAGGCAACGCAGGCGCCGGTATGGATAACGACATGGCCATAAAAAACGGCGGCAGTATCCGCGCTGTGGTCACTGCGCTGGGTGTTGCCGTCATTTGCGCCCTCCTCGTGTCTTACACCGCGGTGACGCTTCGTCCCTACTATATCGCCAACCTCGAGGCGGAACGGGATGCCCAGCTCGCATCGATTCTCAGCACGTTGTCCGGTGCGGCGGGCCGGATTTCATCCGGAGACATCGAGATGCGATTGGTGGATCTGGACAGCGGGGCGTACACCGACGCGGTCGATCCGCTGACCTATGATGCGGAAAAGGCGGCCACGGATCCGGCCATGAGCAGGCCGATCGCACCGGAGCTGGATCTCGCCGGCATCAAGCGGCGTCCAGACTATGCCGTGGCTTACATTCAGCGTGACGATAGCGGGGCGGTCCGGATGCTGATCCTACCGGTCTACGGCGTTGGATATCAGTCTACATTGTCTGGCTACCTGGCGTTGTCGGAAGATGCGAACTCGGTGCTGGCTTTGAAATTCTATGAGCAGAATGACACGCCGGGGATCGGTGCACGGATCCAGGATCCGGCATGGGAGGCGCTGTGGCCCGGAAAGCTTGTCTTCGACGAAGACGGGAACGTAAGGATTGGGGTTGCACGGGATCCGGTCCCGGTAAGTTCATCCGACATCGATTACCTGGTCGACGGTATTTCCGGCGCGACCCGGACAAGCCTCGGCGTGCACGGGTTGCTGCGTTTCTGGCTGGGCGAATCCGGATTCGGCCCCTATCTCGCGCGCGTGCGAAAAGGAGAAGGATAGTCCATGGCCAACAGAGCCTGGAAAACGCTGACCGCACCGTTGATCAGCGACAACCCGATCACCCTGCAGATCCTGGGTATCTGTTCCGCGCTGGCGGTCACCACATCGCTGGACACGGCGCTGGTGATGTCCGCCGCGGTGATCAGCGTAATGGCTCTGTCCGGTGCGTCGGTGAGCCTGATTCGACACTATCTGCCCCGCTCGATACGACTCATCGTCCAGATCACGATCATCGCCTCACTGGTCATCATCGTCGACCTGGTGCTCAAGGCATTCGTATTCGAGATGAGCAAAAGGCTGTCTGTATTCGTCGGGCTGATCATAACCAACTGCATCGTTTTGGCTCGCGCCGAGAGTTTTGCCATGCGAAACGGGGTACTCACCAGCATCCTGGACGGCATCGGTAACGGCATCGGATACGGCTTGATCCTGGTGGCGGTGGGTGCCGTCCGCGAGTTTTTCGGAAAAGGGAGTCTGCTCGGAACCCAGCTACTGATGACGGCCTCTCAGGGCGGCGGCTTCGAGCCGTTGCACCTGATGCTCCTGCCGCCCAGCGCGTTTTTCCTCATCGGCGTCATCATCTGGTGGATACGCAGTAAAAAACCGGATCAGGTGGAACGGCCCGAGTACGGCATACAGGAAGAGCCCGGAGGTGACGGCTAGTGCCTGAATTGTCCGGACTGTTCCTTCGTTCCGTGTTCATTGAGAACCTGGCGCTGTCCTTTTTTCTTGGCATGTGCACGTTTCTGGCGGTTTCAAGGCGCGTGGAAACGGCCTTCGGCGTCGGGTTGGCGATGATCGCCGTGCAAACGGTAACCGTGCCGGTCAACAACCTGATCTACACCTGGATTCTTGCCCCGGGAGCGCTGGCGTGGGCCGGACTGGGTGAGGTCGACCTGTCCTTTTTAAAGCTGATTGCGTTCATCGGCGTCATTGCGGCAATGGTTCAGGTGCTGGAAATGGCGGTGGAATTCCACGTGCCCAGGCTGCACCGGGCGCTGGGCATTTTCCTGCCCCTGATCACGGTCAACTGCGCCATTCTTGGCGGCACGTTGTTCATGGTGGAGCGCTCCTATGGGTTCACGCAGAGCGTGGTGTATGGATTCGGCACCGGCGTCGGGTGGGCTCTGGCCATCGTTATGCTTGCGGCGATCCGGGAGCGCCTTAAGTACTCGGATGTTCCCGACGGCCTGAAGGGACTGGGCATCACTTTCATCATTGTCGGAATCATGTCCCTGGCGTTCATGGGCTTTTCGGGGATTGGCTGAACCATGATCGAGGTCGCGTTCGGAGTCGCGTCGTTCACTGCGATCATCCTCGTCCTGGTGCTGTTCATTCTGACCGCCAGGCGCATATTGGTACCCTCCGGAGAATGCGAGGTCACGATCAACGGCCGCAAGCGGCAGACCGCCGCGGTGGGGCAGAGGCTGCTGGAAGTCCTGCTCAACGCCGGCGTGCACCTGCCCAGCGCGTGCGGCGGCGCCGGAACTTGCGGCTTGTGCAAAGCGCGCGTTTTGTCCGGAGGTGATGAACCTGGCGCGCAGGAGCGCGCCCACCTGACCCGTACCGAAGTGGCCAGGCGGTGCCGCCTGGCCTGCCAGGTTCCGGTGCTGGCGCCGATGTCGGTGGAAGTGGACGAGGCAAGTTTTGGTGTTCGCAGTTGGCAATGCACGGTCGAAAGCACGCGCAACGTGGCCACCCTGATCCGGGAGATCGTGTTGCGGCTCCCGGACGGCGAGGATCTGGATTTTCGGGCCGGCGGCTTCGTCCAGATAACGTGTCCACCATTCCGCATCGGCTATTCCGACTTCGATATCGGAGACGAATATCGCGACGTCTGGGACAAGCTCGATCTGTGGCGGCTGCGGGTCGATACCCGCGAACCCGTCACCCGGGCGTATTCCATGGCGAACCATCCGCAAGAGAAGGGAAAGATAATCCTGAACGTCCGGATCGCGCTGCCGCCGCCGGCCTCGCCCGAGGTCCCGCCCGGGGTGGTTTCTTCTTGGCTGTTTTCGCTGAAAGTCGGCGCGACGATAGAGGTCATGGGGCCCTACGGGCACTTCTTCGTTCAGGACACCGAGAGGGAAGCGGTATTCGTCGGCGGCGGCGCCGGCATGGCGCCGCTGCGTGCACAGGTGCTCGATCTACTGCAGAGCCGAGGCTCGAAACGCAGCATCAGCTTCTGGTACGGTGCGCGCTCGCGGCGGGAGCTGTTTTACGATGACGTGTTCGATAGCCTGGCGCTGAAATACGACAACTTCGAGTGGCATGTGGCATTATCAGAACCCGAGGCGGAGGATGAATGGCAGGGGTTAACGGGTTTTATCCACTCGGTGCTGCTGGAAAACTACCTCGCGCGGCACCCCGCCCCGGAGGACTGCGAGTACTATTTGTGCGGACCGCCCCTGATGGTAAAGGCCGTACTGGCAACCCTGGATGATCTGGGGGTCGAACGGGAGAACATATTCTTCGATGACTTCGGAGGCTGAGCGGGCGATGACGGAGGCAGGGGCAATCACCCGGGGCAGTCGTTTGTAGCGGTGGTGGAGGACCTATCGAAATGACAACGGTGGTATTGGCATTGGTTGTGTTTGTTCTGGCGGTTGCCGGGCTTGCGCTTGGTGTCCTGCTGGGCCGGAAGCCGATTTCAGGCAGCTGCGGTGGTTGTATGAACTGTCTGGTGCGCCGGGAACGGAATGACTGAGCAGCCCGCGACTGTCGATGATCATATGGTGGTCGATGTGGTTGCCTTCAGGCCGGCGACCGAAATCCACACGGCGATCAGGGTCCTGGTCGAAAAAAGGATCTCCGGTGCCCCGGTTACCGATAACAATGGGCAGCTGGTAGGCATACTGACCCAAAAAGACTGCCTGGAGGTTGTATACAGCACAAGCTACCACCAGGACTGGGGCGGCCAGGTAAAGGACTATATGACCGCGGACGTCGAAGTGATAATTTCCGGTACCAGCATCATCGCCGCGGCGGACCGGTTCATGCACAGTCAATTCCGCAGATTTCCGGTCGTACAGAATGATCGAATGATCGGGTTGATCTGCCGCAGTGAAGTGCTGCGCGCAATTCAGGACATGTGGCCCCGCGACGAGTAGATCCCGGTACCGGTAAAAACAAGTCGGTATGGTGAAGAAAAAAGTCGGGCTGATCGTAAATCCAATAGCCGGGATGGGCGGGAGTGTGGGATTGAAGGGGACCGACGGTGGCATGCACCTAAAAGCAGCCGAACTCGGTGCAAAACCGGTAGCGCCGGCGCGGACCGAATCGCTCCTGACCCACATTGGACGCGGCCGCGAAATCGATTTTCTGGTTGCCCCGGGGGCGATGGGCGAGGCGTATTTAAAAGCGACGGGCCTGACGTATGAGGTGGTTGGCGAGGTTGGTGCGGAGACCACGGCAGAGGATACGAGACGTGTTGCTTCTCAGATGCTGGAGCTCGGTGTCGAGCTGATTGCCTTCGTGGGAGGCGACGGGACGGCTCGAAACATCTATGACGCCGTCGATCGTCAGTGCCCGGTGATCGGTGTTCCATCGGGTGTCAAGGTGTATAGCTCGGTATTCGCACTGAATCCCAGGGCAGCGGCCGCCATGGTGGATCATTTCATCGAAGGCGTTGAATCCAGCGAGCAGGAGGTGCTCGATATAGACGAAGACGCGTTCAGGAAGAATATTCTGGATGCCCGGCTCTACGGCTACATGCTGGTGCCGGTAGATGCAGCACACCTGCAGGCAGGCAAGGAAGGATCGAGTCAGGGGCTGTCGAACGTAGAGAATCAGCACGAGATCGCCGAATACGTGGTCGAGTCCATGGAGGACGGCGTGCTCTACCTGCTGGGCCCGGGTACGACGGTGAATGCCATTGCGAATGAGATGGGGATCGAAAAAACCCTGCTCGGCGTCGACGCGGTTTGCAGTGGAAAACTCGTCGCTTCCGACCTGAATGAAGCCGGCCTGCTCGAACTCATGGAGGAATACGGGCGTGCGCGGATCATCGTGACTCCGCTTGGGGGCAACGGATTCGTCTTCGGCAGAGGAAACCGGCAGAAACTGAGCAAGCTGCCCTGCCTGAGGGTCGATTCCGGCGATGATGATCTCGACCGTCAGCTGTCTGGTTACGTCGATGTGATAGTGGGCTATAAATACTCCAAGGTTTGCCGTGTGGAATACTAACCCCACTTGCCTGACATGGATCTAGTCAGCCCGGAACTGCGCGCGGTCATCCGACACCTGTCCGGTCAGAGGCGGGGCCAGGTCGAGACGGTGACGGGAAAGACACTGGAAATTTTTGTCGGCGACAATATGGATGTCCGGATCCTGTCTCCGGCCGCCGGGGAAAGTACCGGCTGTGTTGCGAGACTTCACCGCGCCGGCCCGACCTATGAACTCGAAGTGGTTGCAGACCAAAACGTCTGGACCAATGGCGCGCTTGTTTCCGGCAACAGGCTGCTGTGCTCCGGGGATCTGATTGAAGTGGGGCACGGCGGTCCGCTCCTGAGATACCGATTGTATCCGCCGGGGGTTGTGCCAAAGAAAACCCTGGCGGAGGTGTACTCCGACTGCGTCGACGGAGCCAGGGTGGACGGCCGATCCGGGATTGGCAGAACGGGCAAGTTTTTCGCGCGATTTACCCATGATTTGGCCACCCAGACAACCCTGTGGTTTCGGATCTGGATACTGGTTCTTATCACCGCGCTCGTAATCAGCGTGGTCCTGCTGGCGGTGCGCCACATAGCGCTTGAAAAACATCTATTCAGTGAAGCCGTTCGAATAGACAGCATCGCCGAGGTTTTGAAGAAAACCGGATCGGAGGCGATAAAAAAAGAGGAACTGGCCGAACTGAGGAAGCTGTTCGAGCTGCGCCTGGAGTCACTGGAAGCGCGTGAGGACGAACTGGCCCGGATCTTTTCCGAGGTGGAGGGTTCAATCGCTTTCGTGCAGGGTTCCTACGGTTTCATCGATCCGGAATCCGGAAAACCCCTGCGTTACACCGAGGAATCAGAGGGCGTCTATCTCTTCTCGGTGGAAGGAGACGGTGAACTCGTCGAGCTGCCTTTCACCGGCACGGCTTTCGTGATCGGCCCCGAAGGATTGCTCATGACCAACAAGCATGTCGCAGAGCCC